>JBHWOV010000156.1:0-9845 GCA_043424535.1 Aerococcaceae bacterium | reverse complement strand
TAAGTGAATAAATAATTATTTTAATAAAAAGACGCGAATTATTGTTTATTAACGACAATAATTTGCGTCTTTTATATGTTAAACTCATTTAGAGGAATATTTTTAAATGATGTATTAAGTTGTAACAAAACTTTGAAAATATTTCAAAACGAAGAGATGAGGAGACATATTTTGATACAAGCAGTGGGCTTTGATTTGGATGATACATTATATGATCGTTATGCAATTTATAGAAATGTTTATCGCATAATGGAGACGTCAATTTGTGAAACAGGAGTTTCTTTTGAAAAATTTAATCGACAGTATCAGTTTTATTCAGCAAAGGAATATCAGTTATTCATTGAAGGTAAAAAGCGTCAATTAGAATATCAAGTGGACCGTGTTATTAGCACTTATAAATCTTTCAATTATGATATCTCAAAAGATGAAGCCATAATTTTTAATGCGCTATATGAATACTATCGTTCAAAAATAGAATTTCGTCCTGGTTTCATAGAATTTATAAATGAATTGAAAGAAAAAGATTATCGATTGTTTGTTTTAACGAATGGTACAAGCGAAGGGCAAAATGAGAAGCTCAATAAATTAGGAATGAGTCAGTACATTGAACCTAGCAATTGGTTTATCTCAGAAGATGTTGGACTATCTAAGCCTGATCAACGCATCTTCGAATATGTTCAACAATCCCTTTCAACACCAAATGAATCCATCGTATTTATAGGTGATCATCTCGTGAATGACTGTGTACCGGCAGCTAAGCAAGGATGGCAACCTATTTATTTTAATTTTGACAATCAAATAAACGATCAATTGAATTGTCCCGAAATATGCCATTTTTCCGAATTATTAGGTCAATTTTAGTGAAGTTTCTCGGCGTATGGAAGTGATAAAATTATTTTATCATCGTGTTTTAATATTTAATACAAAAAACATGCTTTAATTTGAATATCATGCTATACTTTTGTCATGAAATACAAAAGGAGCTGACTGTGATGACAGATACATGGAAAACCTTGAAGGCCAAATAGATGAAATTGTTGGAAAAATAAAAGAAGTTTATGGGAAGGCAACCGATGATGTCGAAACTCAAGCAAAAGGAATCGCTCAACAAGTTGAAGGGGAAATTAAGCAAGCCGCTGCGAAGGGACGTGCCAATGAAGAGACTTTAGCTAAATCGGCAGAAGAGCGTATTCAAGCAGCTGATGATGCGATTAAACGTCAAATTGCTGAAACACATGAAAGTGTCCAACAATCTGCTGATGAGCGACTTCAAGCAGCGATTACAGAAGGGCGCGAATTAAAAGAAGAAGCGCGAAATAAAGCGGAAGAATTACGTCGTAGTGCAATAGAAGAAAATGAAAGACTCAAAGAAGAAGACCGAGAAAATGCGGTAGAAGCCAATAAATTATCCCAAGAAATTTCTGATCGTACCGATGAAACGATTGAAGAAGCTCTTCCTGATGAAGGAGATGAAGTGGTTATTCAGAAAAAGTCTGAATAATAAAAAATTAGTTAATCATCTTTACGAATTTTCAATAAGAATTTTTCTGAGAAGATTGAATATATATTGAGAGGGTGATTGAATATGACTGATTTTCCGGCTTGTCCGCAATGCTCTGAAACATTAACTTATTCTGATGGGCAATTATTTATTTGTCCGATATGTGGTCATGAATGGACACAAGCGGAGATGGATGCAGCAGAAGAAGCTGCGACTGTCCGCGATGCCAATGGCAATGCCTTAGCTGATGGTGATAATGTGATTGTCCATCAAGATATTAAAGTCTCTGGTAGCAAAAAAATAAAACAAGGTACTAAAATTTCAAATATTCGTATTTTGTCAGAACCTATTAATGATCATGACATTGAATGTAGAGTTGATGGGTTTGGGCGAATGTATTTAAAATCAGAATTAGTGAAAAAAAATTAAAAATATTCATCACATGAGAAGACCTCCCAAGTATTATACTTGGGAGGTCTATTTTTAAAATTACATTAAATGATCTTTATAAACGTCGCGATGATCATAAGCATAAAGTTTACTAGCAATGATAGGTGTAACGATACTTGTAATAACGACACCAAATGCTATTTGAGCAGTTGCTTCAGGGACGAATGCAGCATACGCTTCATTTCCGCTAGCCATTAATGCTGGAACAGAAACTGACATTCCGGCAATGGAAGCCATTGAAATGGTTGTAATGCCATCTGTGTGTAAGAATTTTCGTTCGAAGAAGAACATAATTGGAACCATGAACAGATAGTATAAAACAGAAATAAGGATTCCTTGAGGTCCGGCTTGAATCGCATCAATTAGATTAATACCAGCTCCAAATGCCCATCCCATAAATGGTGTTAATACGACGATACCGGGTTTGAAGAAATTGGCCATCTCTTTATCTAGATTTCCAATAATCATACCAAATACAATTGGAACGATCGTAGACAAGATTGGTGTCCAGTCGATTGGGGTTGCTTGTGAAATTGAAAATACGAGCATCGGATAAGCTGGCACACAAAACAGTCCGACTAATCCAAAGGCACCCATATCATCTTCTGTTCCATAATCTTGTTCAAGCGCGAGATATAGTGACGGATTAGTAGAACAAATTGCAGTGATAAATGCAATGGCACTAATACCCCAAACGCCATTTAGTCCAAACAGTTTAATAAAGAAATAACCCGCAACGATACAAATAATCGTTTTTATTAAGAGTAAAACACCTTGTTTTTTTAACACTTTCTTAAGTCGTTGCATATCAATTCCTGCTCCTGAGCAGAAGCAAGTCGCCCCAATAACATAATTAATACCTTTTGTTGTAAACAAAGCTTCTGACACGCCGCCAAGATTTGTAAAGAAATCCGGTGCAAATGTATGAATCAATGCACTGACCAACATAGGAACTAGTAATAGTCCCGCGGGGATTTTCTTCATAAATTTATACAATTTATACGCCTTCTTTCAGATAATCTAATCATTATTCTACCACTAATTTACGAGATGTCTATGAAATCTTTAATGAGTTGTAATAAAATTCAAGCCAATAAAAAAGCAGAGAATTTTAATTCTCATGCTTTTCTCTTTCTATAAGTAATTGATGGAGGACTCCATTGATAAATTTTCGAGAGGTATCGTTGCTGAAGAATTTACTTAATTCAATTGCCTCATCGATGGCTACTTTATCTGGAACTTTAGAGTCATCTACATAATACATTTCATAAACAGCAAGTCTTAAAATCGCAACATCAATCTTTGCTAAACGATCAATTGACCATTCATTCAAATGAGGTTGTATAATATGATCGATTGCCTCAATATTTTTCATTACTCCTTTAATAAGAGGAACAAATAATTCTTCGGGTCCCGAATCTCCATAACCTTCCTCGGGGAAATGACCTGATTCTAAAGCAAAATCAATGGCTTCTGCTAAACTCGCTTGATTATTAGGTTGAGTTAGAGCATAAATTGACTGAATGCTGATTTCACGAGCTTTTCGGTTATTAGAAAAATCTTTTTTTGTCAAAATTATGCACCATGCTCATTTGATGATTGTTGGAAAGATTGATTTGTTTCAATCGATACAACATGGACATTCACTTCTTGAACAACTAAATCTGTCATAAAGAGGATTTGTTCTTTTACAGCTTGCTGTACAAGTAAAGCGACTTCAGGAACTGAGAAGCTATAAGCCACTCGAATTTTAACGTCGACACAGATTGCACCAACATCCGTAATTTTTACAGTTGAGTCCACACGATTACGATTTAATCCGATAAAGCTACCAATTTCTGTTTGCAAAGTATTGTCTCCAGAAATAACACCTGGAATTTCACTAGCAGCTTTTGAAGAAATCGTTTCTAAAACGCCCGTTGAAATAATAACATCCCCAAGGTTTTTATCAGAAAGTGAATTAAATCGATGTTCTTTATTTTTATTTGGCATAATTATCCCCCTTTGTTTTGCTTAGTATGGCTATTGTATCGAAATATCCATGCAAATGCTATAAAATTATCAGTTCTTTCGGACTATGATTCAAGATAGTTGTGCTATTTTCATAGATTGCAATATCGTCTTCAATGCGTACACCGCCGACTCCATCAATATAAATTCCAGGTTCATTCGTGATGACATTTCCCGCAACGACAGGGTTCGGATTATTTTTAGAGATGGATGGATTCTCATGGATATCTAAACCAATACCATGACCTGTTGAATGACCAAATAAATCACCATAACCATGGTCAGTGATATAGTCTCGCGCTATAGCATCGATTTCTTGTCCAGTTAGTCCTGCTTTTGCTTCTTTATTGACGAGTAATTGTGCATCCAAGACAATTTGATAAATTTCTTCGAGTTGTGAATCTATTGAACCGGTTGCGAATGTACGAGTCATATCAGCAGTATAGCCATTATAGTAACAACCAAAATCAATTGTTACTAATTCATTTTTTTGAATTTTTTTGTTAGAAGCTACACCATGAGGCATCGCTGAGCGCTCTCCACTTGCGACAATTGTATCAAATGACATACTACTTGCGCCGAGATCTTTACAGAAACGCTCTAGTTCATTTGCAATGGCTAGTTCAGTCATACCAATTTGAATAAATTCTAGAATATGCGTGTATGCTTTATCCATAATGTCAGCAGACTGTTGAATAATAGCTATTTCTGAGTCATCTTTTATTTCACGTATTTTTTCGATTAAGTGTTGTGTCGCTACTAATTCACCTGGGAATAGTTCTGTTAATTGATTAAAAGTATCAACCGTTAAATGACTTGCTTCAAAGCCAATGCGTTTTAATGCGTATTTTTCGATTAACTCTTTTACTTGTTGAAACATCCCATTTGAGTGAATGATTATATTATAACCTTTAGCTTGTTGATGTGCTTGCTGGTCATAACGGAAATCAGTAATGAAAAACGCGTCTGTTTCAGTAATGAATAAGATCGCCGTAGTACCTGTAAAATTTGAGAGGTACCGAATGTTTTTAGGTTCAGTAACAAGTAGAGCGTCAATATTATGTTCAGAGAATTGATTTCTTACTTGTTCGATTCGTTGATTTAGCATGTAAATCCTTCTTTCCTTTTACTATTTCATCTTCAATTATAGCAGACTCTTAAGAAACAACAAAAGTAAAAAATCACTCTAAGACTGTATCTGTTGGATTTTCATTGAGAGGGAGTGTATATTGCCATATTTGACCAAAGAAACGGCAATTGAAATCTTTTAATGGGATGTTTGACTGGATAGGGTAAGCTTGATTATTGAGATAGCTAATTAATTCAATATATTGTTGTTCATGATAAATTTCTACCCAACCATTAGTGAAAGCAAATTGAGATAACTCAGGAAAAGCCATTTTCCATTGAAAGGGGGTTGTCATCTCATAGTAATCTGTTTTTTGCCAATTATTTTCCTCGAGTAGTGCGATGTAATCACTGATTTCTGGACGTGTTTGATTTAATAAATATTTTTGTAATTGATTTCCATAGTAATCAGAGTCAGATATATATTGAATGTCCAAAAGGGGGTCTTCATTTGAAAAGGGATAAGTCTGATTTGATAATATGGAAATGGTAAAAATATATAGATGCATTTCTTCAGTGGAGGAATCATCCTGATAGATCGCGAATTGTTGCTCTTCGAAAATGGGTTGTTCTAAAGGGATACCAACAAAAAGTTGTTGCTTAAATGATTCGATTGCTGTAAATAAGCTAGTCGATAATTCCTCTTCCTGATTTTCCAGTTGTGATGTAATCAACTGTTCAACCATCACTAATTGAAGTGACTGCTGATAATAGTCCTTTAAAAGCTGTGTATGTTTTGATTGAATTAAACTTATATGAACAATTCCCATGTAAACGAGATGGCTAATTAACATAAAAACTAGAACAATTGGAAGAACAAATCCTTTTTGTCTCTTTAACATTACTAATCTCCTATTAGTTTGACATAGCCATTGTAATAATCTCCATTATCAAAAATTAATTCAATAAAGAGAAAGTTATCAATGAGCTGTAACTGCCAATCCGTTACATCAAATAATAGGGGATGATAACCGGGCGTAAGATATATTTGATGATTTTGAAGCTTTAACGTAAAATTTTTTTGATCAGATTTTTTTAAAAGGTAAATAGAATCTCCATTGACATCAATGATTTCATAATATCGTAGTTCCTTTTCAAGCATGATAAGAAATTGTTGCCAGTCAACGTCATGGGAATTATTGTGAACATCATATATTTGTTGATAATTCGTTACAGATAAATACATTAAATGCATGATCATTGAAACGATTAGTAAACTGATGAGCATTTCAAGTAAAGTAAATCCTTTTTTTATATTTTTCATAGAAACTGTCGCTACCTTATATCAACCAGAGAGACTGTTAATTGTGACTGATCAGCAAAAGTGATCATCGCATCTGTTTCAGATAAATAATAATCTATGATTTGTGGATGATACGAATGATGATAGGTTTGAATGAGATTATTTTCAGCTTCATCTATTGAATGTAACTGATATAAATCATATAAAAGTTGCCATTGTTTGGTTTGCGTGTTTAATTGGTGATAAGTTTGAATCGATTGAGTAAGAGCAGGAAGATAGAGTAGCATCATACTACTAAAAAGTATGAATCCGACTAGAGCTTCTATAGCAGTAAAAGCTTGTTTATTCCGAATAATTGAGTGCATAACGACCACTTCCTAACTGAAAATTTAATGCTAATTGTGTCTGATGATTATCATGTAATAATAAGACACGTCGAAATTGACGGATATGACCATTCGGTAAATAAGTGATAATGACTTCTTGAGGTAAATACCAGCCTGAAGGTAATGGGATTGTATTTTCATTAATATCTGACGATACCGAATAAAAAACAATTTGATTACTTATTCGATCAAAATGAATATCAACTTTTACTTGTTGTAAAATACTTACTTCTTGAGCGAATTTAATATTTTTATCTAATTCAGAAACAAATAAGCGATTCGTAGTATTTTCTTCTATTTTTTGATAAGGTAATTGAATTGAAAATACGAATAAAAAGCTAATGATAAAAAGTGTTAATAAAAGCTCTACCAGGGTAAAACCCTGGCGAGCAAATGATAAATGTGACATCATTCTTTTACGGAAGTACTGATTCAATCGGTTGATCAGGACTTAAATTAATTAAACGATTTGCTTCTTCTACTTGTTTAGGTGTGAGATATCCAGAATCTGCTAGCATTTGTGTGGTTACTCCAGATGTCGAACCTTCAACAATGCCATATGTATTCAATTGTGTCGATACAATCTCGGTAATATTATCGCGTCCTTGCTCTTCAATACGATCTCGTTGACCGGAAACATTGGGAATTATAATCGCCATTAATAAAGCTACAACTACCAAGACAATTAACATTTCTATCAGAGTGAAAGCATTGCGTTTATGTTTCTTTTTATTGAGAATGATTTTTTTCATTTTTTTCCTCCTAAATTCCTTCCATCGTTAACATAGGTAACATCATTAATAAATACATCGTCATTACTAAAGCGGCAATAAATACAAATAAAATGGGCTGAATATAGGTGATTTTTTTGGAGATATCTTCTAGTAAATCATTGAATAATTTATCTGAATAAACCAAACATTTTTGAGCCATTTGACTGGTTAATTCCCCTTGTTGAATGATTAAAGGAAATACATCTGTAAATAATCCAGACTCTTTCATAATGTTTGGCAAAGTATCTCCAGCATTTAAGCCTTCTCGTAAGACAGAGCTAATCGCTGTTAAAAAGGGATCAATAGGATAGTGTTCTAAAGTATCTACAATTTGTAACATTGAATAGCCACTGCTTAAAAAATTACCGAATTGTTTAGCAACCTTGTAAGTACAATAATAAGTGGTCCAATGACGAATAAGTGGTATCTTTTTGTAATAATGAAATCGACGTAATAAAGATAATTTCAAAATATAAAAATCAAAAATCAAATAGATAATTAGTAAAGTACCAAAAACAACTCCGACTATTTGTGGCAAAAAAGTAAAAAAGGTCACAAGCCAACGTACAGATAGCTGACTTTGATAAATATCTTCTGTGATAAAACTTGTTACATGAGGTAATAAGTAGGCCCGCATTCCAAATAATAAAATAAATAATGCAACAGTCATCACAATCGGATAGATTAAAGTCTTAATGATTTTATTTTGATATTCCATTTTAGTTTCTAAATGTGCACTGACAACGCCTAATGTCTCGACAAATTTTCCTTGTCGTTGACCATAAAATAATTGAGCTACCGTACTGAGTGAGAAACCTAATTCTTCAAGTGATGTCTCAAAAGGTAGTCCGACAAGCATTTGTTCAGTAATGTATTCAAAAGATTCTTTTCTTTTAGGCATTAATAAAGACATAAACTCGATACATTGATTTAATGAAAAACCTTCCGTTAATAATTCACTTAGTAATTTCAAAAAAAAGACACGCTCTTTAGGTGACAAACGACGAGTATCTTTTCTAAAGACGAATAACTCTGTTTTTTTATACCAATTCATAATGTGCGAATGCTTTCTGATTAATAAAACCTAAGGACCAAGCGTGTCTTAATTCTTGATTCAATGTTCGATATGAATCAGTATCGGGTTGCTGTAGATTCATTTCGAGAGCACTACCGTGAAGAATTTCTAATAAAGCAAGTCTTTGTAAATCTTTAGGAATATGTGTACATTTTTGGGAACATTGACTACCACATAATGCACAAAATCTTGGAATGAGTCGTTGAGATACAATGCCGATGAGAGTTTGAGATAATTGCTGGGGAGTGATTTGTAATTCTTGCAAACGCCCCAGAACACCAATGGCATTTTTTGCATGGATGGTTGCAATCATTAAATGCCCTGTTAATGCACCACGAATCGCCATTCGTGCTGTTTCTTCATCACGAATTTCACCGATCATTAAGATGTCGGGATGGTGCCTCAACGAAGCTTTAATCAACACATCATATGTTACTTGAGCTCTTAAATTGACTTCAGTCTGCAAAAAACGTGGCTCATAAATTTCAACAGGATCTTCCATCGTAATAATTTGTAAAGGTTCATCTTCAATTCGTTCTCTTAATAGTTGATAAATGGTTGTTGTTTTCCCAGAACCAACCGGTCCAGAAAATAAGATTAAACCACTTTTTCGGCGGACGAGCTGTCGCAAAATTGTCTGATATTTAGGGAAATATGTCCGAAATTGAGAATCATTTATTTTTGACTGTTTTAATATACGAATGACCAATGACTCGTATAATTTGACATTAGTAATCGTTGAAAATCTGAGTTCCATTGTATTGTTGTCAATTGTCAGTGCACAAGATCCGGATTGCGGTTTTCGCCGTTCGCCGACATCCATATTGGCTAGGAATTTAAAGTAACTAATCAATCGCTTGCCCCAATCAAATGAATGTTCACTAAATAAATTCAATGTGCCATTGATTCTAAAAAAACTCTCATAATCATTTTCACTTGGTAAGAGATGAATATCTGAGACACCAACTTCGTTAGCTTGTGCAATTAACCATTCTGCCTCTTGTTCAATCATATAAACCTCCTTTCGGGCCTACTAATAAATAACCCAAAAATGCTTGGTTTAGTAAAATTATGTAAATTTAATTGACTATACTTGAAATTGAGAGTGTGTTAGACTGAGATTAGCTATGTAGTCAATTCAAGTGTGAATATATAATAAAGGTAAGAAAACCATTTACATTAATTAATAAAACAGTAAGCAGACAGAGCTTCCATTCAATGATGAATAAAGCGACTCCTCCGCCTATGGCGCCGAGAAAAGCACTTAAAACTTCAAAAG
>JBHWOV010000155.1:0-26710 GCA_043424535.1 Aerococcaceae bacterium | reverse complement strand
ACCTGAGCCTGAGCCAGAACCGGAACCGGAACCAGAACCAGAACCTGAGCCCGAGCCAGAACCAGAACCAGAACCCGAGCCAGAACCAGAACCTGAGCCAGAACCTGAGCCGGAACCCAAACCTGAGCCAACTCCAGAGCCTGGTCCTAAACCAGAGCCTGAATTACCTGAAACACCAACTGATATTGAATACAGTGGTGTCGGACAATTACCGAATACAGGTGAAGAACAGGGATATGGCATTGAAATAATCGCAATCCTTTCATTATTGTTAGGTATGTTGATGATTTTCAAACGGGAAGAATCTACTCGCTAATTGAATGAAATCACTCAATTGGAGAACAGATTTACATTAAGAAGCGACCGAATAATCACTCGGTCGCTTCTTTTTTGCATATAAAAATACCCCACCGCGATGTTGCGATGGGGTAAATTGCTTTATGATTCAGAATCCGAATGATGATTGTCTTTTGTATCGTCATCATTTTCGTCATCTTGTTTGTTATGGTAGTCGTCAAGTTGTTGATTCTTTTGCTCTTCCTCTTTATTCTCACGTTCGAGTTTCTTTAATTCTTCGCGGAAGCGACGAACAAATTCTTCACGGCTTGTGAATTGGCTGTTTTCAAATAATTTATTCAAAAAGCGCGATTGATCGATGAACATGCGTTGAATATTTAAGAATGTCAACAACATAATCCAAATATAATTGCTGAAAGGCATCGCAATAAATAATTCAATCAATTTAACCAAGAGTATCGGTAAGACCGATGCGATGACCACTAATTTAAATCGTTTGCCGAATGGCACTTGCATGAGCGTCAAAATAAATGCGCCTGAGAAGAGAGTCAATAAGAGTAATTCAAGCAAGTAAGACATTAAACTCACGAAAAAGAATGATAAAAAGATTGGTATCAAAATACGTGATGGATGATTGACATAGAAATTCAACAATTGGCTAAGATTATTCGGTGTTGTGAATAAATCGATACCTAAGGGAATTTCCGTTAAATTATTTCCCATACCAACATAGGCCACATTCTTAAATAAGAAGAGGTTGAGAGGGGTATCTTGGGAAATTTGTTCGCTTTGTTCTGCTTGAATCGGAACCGTGCCGTCTTCTTCTTTGACAATTGTATCGTCCAGAACTAATTGGAAATTGTCTGAATGATAATAGAGTGGCTTATCGCCGTCGGCAATGACTAATTGACCATCCATTGTTTGGCTAAAGTTCGGTAAATGTGTACTGGCACCAGCGACATCCGTCGCTAAATTTTGTGTTATGGGGACGACATGGAACATCGCCGTCAGTGTCAGTAGCAAATTCATCACTAAAATGACGAGCACAATTTTACTATTTTTGAGTGTCATACTCTGTAAAGCATAGCGTGGCTCTTTGATACTTTTGGTGATGATGTTAAAAACTGATTTCAAATCGTTCACACCTTTAAAATTTTATTCTTCCATCATACCGAATGTCGGGTCGTTTTTCAACTGTTGTCTCCGGCGGTAAAATCCTTCACTTAGACTGAATAAGAGTCCTATAATAAGGGACCCCAGACCAATATAGAATCCGCGTGGGAAGTAATGGAGGCGCACGGTATGTGTGCCTTGAGTGATTGGGATTGATAATAATGTGTCATTGAGGACGGATTGTGTTTCGACTTTCTCGCCATCAACTGTGACCGTCCAATTATCATCATAAGGAATCGTAAATAATAATTGGCTCATTGGTAATTCGGTTGTGATCGTTCCTTCAATCGCATTGTGATTGAAATAATTGACGTCAAAACGATGATCCTGTTTGGACGCAATCAATTGGTCATAACGCGCTTCATCAAATTCATAGAGATTGATGAGATTAGCTGTAAATTCATCTTCTTCCAAATAGAAACGGAAGGATTGATTGTCTTGAATCGTGCCATAAGATGCATTCGTCAATTGACGGCGACGATATGGCGTATACCAACGGTAACGTGTGTCATTGAGATTGAGTGAGACTTTATCCTTATTCAATTGCGATGGCAATGTGAAATAATAAGGATTTTCTGTTTCAGTTGAAAAGGTTAATTCAACATAACCCGTGTCTTTTTCATTGTCTTTTTCATAAGTGTAATAATCGCCGTCGCCTTTATCTGTGACAGTGACATTGTGGTATTCCACCTGATCGAATGGTTGGCGGCGGAAATATTTCTCTGGCTGATCTGAAAAGTCCATCAAGGCTAAAATTTTCTCCTGATTGCCGACGGGGTCATTCGTACTAAGTAAAGTATCCGTTTGGGCTAGTTCAGGGCGCATTTCAATTGCTAAGCCAAGATGATCGGTATTCTCGCGTAAGAGATAACGGTCTGATTCTTGAACAATCGGATATTTAAAATTATCCAAGTCTGTCCCTTCGCGGTACAATAAGTATTGCTCATCAGAAGTGTGACTAGCTGTGTCTCCGGTAATATCGATGAGATAGCGCACACTGAACAAGTCATCCGTTAAGAGCGTCCCATTCGTATAGGCGACAAAACCATTGCCATCTGGGAGGCCAAGATAACCGTAAAGTTCAGGGACATGGGCTTCAATGGTGGACCCAAAATGATTCATGCCATGATAATGGGCATACATCGCTTCATTTTTCGTCCGCATAAAGGTTTTATGACTGCGATAAAAAGTATCATTCCCATGACGGACCGGTTCAACAGCTGAGTCGAGAACAGAAGTATAGTCCCGGAATTTGGTTTGATTGACATAATTCAAGTCTTGTAAGATGAGCCCGGCATTACCGGCCATTTCCGTGATAACGACAGCTAGAATCATCCAAGGAATCAAGCGACGTTCTTGGTGGCGGAAATGGAGTAAGAGGACGAGCACAATATAAAAGACGAGAGTGATCAGTAATTTCGTTTCGGTTAAAAATTCATAAGATGTCAGATGTTGATAATAGTAAACAAATAAACCAGCGATGACTCCGAGTTGCACTAAAGGAATCCAAATCGGTTGCCGTTTATCTTGATAAATCCAAGCGCGAATCGCCAGAACAATCAGGAAAAAGCTCGCCGTAAATGAGAAACGATAATGATACCAAATCGGGAATTGCCCGCCATGCCATAATTTATTGATGATGTCATAACGGAAGCTGACAAAGAACATCAGGAAAATTCCCAAGGCGACAATTTTTTCACGCCAATGAATTTTCTTCTCCATAAAATATTGTAAACTTAAAATCAGCACCAGCATTCCCGCATAGAGATTGGGACTGCCGGCAGACATTTCGTTAAAATTGAAACTGCCGATAAATGTTTTCGATAAAATATCCGCGAGATTATGTGAGGCATCCAGAGTCAATTCGAGCGATTGGTGTGTGCCTTTCCCAATGGAAAGCGAGTCAATCGTTGGAATTAACATAATCCCCGCAATTAAAACAGCATAGAGTGAATAGCGGATAAAGGCACCATAATCGAGTGCCGCTTGTTTTAAATCAAAACGCTGGTGTGCCTCTTGACGTTCGACCACAACGAAGAGCGCATAGAAGGCGAGAAAGATACAAATCATATAGCCGATATAATAATTCGCAATCAAAATCAGTGCCAAACTGGCGACATAGACACCGAAATGTCGCTCATCGACAATGCGGTGCAAGCCATATGCAATCAGCGGTAATAAAACCAGCCCGTCGAGCCACATAATATTGAGTAAATAGACAATCATATAGCTCATCAGCGCATAGGACACACTAAAACTTAACGCAAGGGGCGTTGATAAACGATAAATGCGGCGACTGAAAAACATAAAGGATAAACTGGCAGCTAAAATCTTTAAATAAGTTAAGAGGGTGACTGCCAAATCGAAATTCGTCTCATTGAAAAATAAGAGAATTAAATTAAAGGGACTCATTAAATAATAAGCCCATAGTCCCACCATTTCACCACCGAAACCTTTTTCAAAGGAATAGAAAAATTTCGTGGGATGATTGAGGAGGGTGTCCTTAAATTGGCTATAAAAATCAATATATTGTTGGCCTAAATCGACCGTCAATAAGGTTTCGTCGCCAAAAGGGACAAAAGAAAACAGCATACAGATTAAACTGAAAATGCCGGTCACAATCAAAAAATTTAATAAATAGGGTCGTACTTTTAATGACATAATAAACTCCTGCAAAAAAAGATACATTCTCATTCTAACAAACATCTATTACCCCTGCATCTAAATTCACTCTTTTTAATATCGGTCTTTTTGCGAATAGATTGTGAAGATTAGATGGGGAGGGTTCCTATATAATGAAGGAATGCGTCATCATCGATTTTAAAGTCGCTCGGCGAGTGGAATTTGGCCTGTTAACTGTGAATAATTTGGGGAGATTGTTGAAATTGATAGAAATCGTGGGCGTTTTTTGATAAAGTGTAGTAGCGACATTCTTATTCATACCAAAAAAGTGATAAGAATGGAATGAACAAATATAGAAAGAAGTGGGCTTGATTTATGGCGAGATTTAAATTAAATAACAATGCCAAGGGCAGTCATATTCCCGTGAGATTGAATATTTTATTCTTTATCACTTTTATTGCCTTTGTCCTGCTATTTGTCAGAATGGGCTATCTCCAATTGTATAATGGCGATTATTTTCAAAATATGGTGCGGCGGACCGAATCAACGCTCTCGACGGGATCTGTGCCGCGCGGGATGATGTATGATAGCCAAGGAAAAACGCTCGTCGGCAATAAACCGGAACAAGCGATCTTCTTCACACGGGGCAATACATCGCAAGTGTCGGGTCAAGATATTATCAAAGTAGCAACAGAATTAGCGTCCTTAATCGAGATGCCAACATCTGATGTGACTGAACGTGACCGCAAAGACTATTTCGTGGCTAAAAATGAAAAAGAAATCAATAATCGTTTATCCGATGAGGAAAAACAATTAAATGGCGCTGCATTAAATGAAGCCCAACTCGATAAAGTCACGGAAGAAGATATTCAATTCAGTGATGCGGAATTGAAAATTGTGGCTTTATATAAGAAAATGGGCGGGACCTACCAATATTCAACCGTTCCAGTAAAAAATCAAAATGTGACCGAAGCAGAAATTGCGCGCGTCAGTGAACATTTAGGGTCACTACCAGGCATTTCTATCGGAACAGATTGGCAACGGGTCTATCCTTATGGGGATATGATGCGTTCGATTTTAGGTCAAGTATCGACTGAACAACGTGGACTACCGGAAGAATCAGCCCAAGAATTATTGACACGAGGTTATGCGATGAATGACCGCGTGGGAATCAGTTATTTAGAACAACAATATGAAGATGCTCTTAAAGGAACGAAATCACAATATAATATCGTCTCCGATGCGACACAAGAAACAGCGGAAACCAATCAACTCTATGAAGGAAATCGCGGCGATAATATTATGTTGACGATCAATGCGGATTTCCAACAAGAAATTGAACGGATTGCTGAAGAAGCGCTCCTCAATATGGGCGAGTTCCAAGGTTTGAATGACCGTGTTTATATTGTCGCGATGGACCCATCTAATGGGGATGTTCTCGGCATTACTGGGAAACGCTTCGCTTATGATGAAGCGACCGATTCTTATGACCGTTCAGAAATTGTTGATGATGCCCAAGGCGCTGTCAACTCGAGTTTCGGGATGGGGTCCAGTATCAAGCCAGCGATGGTAGCGGCCGGTTATGTTGAAGATATTATTTCAACCGATAATAATACGATTGTCGATGAGCCGATGAAATTTGCGGCTTCTCAAGAAAAATCATCCGTCTTCAACCGAACAGGCCAAGTACCGATTACAGATATCGAAGCCTTACAAAAATCATCCAACGTTTATATGATTAAATTAGCGATGATGATTGGTGGTCAAACATCTCATGAAGAAAATGGTCCCTTAACGATTGATCCGAATACGATCAATGTCATCCGGGGACACCTAGGGGAATTTGGTCTAGGAACACCTACAGGAATCGATTTACCGATTGAATCCGCTGGTTTCAGTCCTGAAAGTGACCAACTCGTTAATGCGATTGACTTGTCATATGGACAGTTCGACTTATATACGCCATTACAAATGGCCCAATTCGTTTCAACGGTTGCCAATGGCGGTATTCGTTATGCGCCACGCTTAGTCAAAGAAATTCGCCAACCGGGAACCGATGGTCAACCAGGTGGAGTGGTCGCTTCAATCAATTCACGCGTGATGAATGTGGTGCCTTTAGAACCAGCCGAAACAGCACGTATTCATGACGGTATGCGTCAAGTATCGCATACGGGTGAAGGGACGGCGCGTTACCTCTTCCAAAACTATCCGATCAATATCGGATCGAAGACAGGGACGACAGAGGCCTTCTATGCTGGACCGATTCAATATGCACAAAATCAACCCGTGACGAATGCGACATATGTTGGTTTTGCGCCATTAGATAATCCACGCATTGCGGTAACCGTCATTGTGCCGTATTTACAAGAAGAATCAACGGGTCGTGAGTCGACTCAAATTGCGCATGAAGTCATGAATGCTTTCTTCTTAACACAAGCGGATTATCGTCAAACGATTATCGATTATGCAGGGGCACCGGATTCTGATAATGAGTCTAACCAAAATCAAACTCAGAATCAGAACGCAACGCAAAATCAAAATCAAAACCAAACAACACAACCGAATAATCCGAATGACCAAGCCACTCAAGGCCAAGGTCAAGACACACAAAATAATACAGACGGTGAGTAAATCCCGACAACATCCATAATTATGTATGTTGTTTTTTAGTGTAAAATTGTAAAATAAGCCAATAAAAGGGCGATAATTTCAAAAAAATCCCGAAAAGACTATGGATAGTCTGGAAACATCATGTATAATATATAATAAAGAAAAAATATGAGTCGCGATGACTTTAATAATGGAGGAACTATGCAAGCAGAATTTAATTTAGTCAATTTGTGGCAAATGTTTAAACGCCATCTTTTGAAGATTATTAGCTTAACGATTATATTTGCCTTATTGGCATTCGGATTCATGCACTTTTTTGTTCAACCGAAATATCAATCGAATGCTCAATTGATCGTTAATCAAAAAAGTAATTCAGAAGAGTCGGCCATTCAATTAAATGAAATCCAAACGAATGTCCAGCTGATCAACACATATCAAGATATTATCCTTGCGGATTCAGTATTGGATGAAGTGGCAGAGCGTTCACAAAATGTCTATACCCCAGGTGAATTAAGAGGCGCTATTTCCGTTAATCAAACGCAAAACTCACAAGCCTTTGAAATTGTGGTAACTCTCGATAATCCTGAAAATGCACAGACAGTTCTGAATGTGTTACTCGAAGTGTTCGAAGAGACGATCGCTGGAATTTATGAATCGGAAGAACCGAATATTCATGTTATTTCTAAAGCATCTTATAATCCGCATCCTGTATCACCAAATCCATTGATGTATATTTTACTCGGTGCAGCGATTGGATTTGTGATCGGAATTATTTGGGCACTTGTCCAAGAATTATCGGATACGACCATTAAAAATGCGGACATGTTAACCGATCATGGCTTGATTAATTTAGGAAATATTACTACTATATCTTCTAAAGAAATCAAAGATACACGGATTACAGCACAACGTAGCAGACGGGAGGACGAATAATAGATGGCTTTATTTGGAAATAATCGTAAATCGCGTGAGAAGCGACTCGTAAAAGAACAAGCATTAGGAGCGCCATTGATTTCAGTGATGCGTCCACACTCAATTCAAGCAGAACAATTTCGGACGATTCGTACCAATATTGAATTTGCCCAATTCGATCGTGCGGTGAAATCATTCGTGGTGACATCATCTATTCCAGCTGAAGGAAAATCAACGGTTTCAGTAAACCTCGCATTGACCATGGGACAGACAGATAAAAAAGTCTTGCTAGTGGATGCGGATTTAAGAAAACCAACCGTTAACCGAACATTCAATATTAGTAATGATGAAGGTCTGACGACTTTATTATTGGAACAAGACATAGCGCCAAATCAAGTCATTAAAAAGATTAGCGACTTAGGCATTTATGTCTTAACGAGTGGTCCCATTCCACCAAACCCAGCTGAATTATTAGGATCTGCGAAGATGAATCAATTGATTCAATATTTCGAAACAAATTTTGATGTGATTATCTTTGACGTGCCACCTGTCAATACGGTGACGGATGCACAAATTGTCTCGACCCGTGTCGGTGAAGTGGTCCTAGTCGTTCGTCAAGGCTATGTCAAACGTGAAGAAGTGAAGAAGAGTATCCAGGCATTGGAACAAGTCGATGCCAATATCGTTGGTTTCGTCATGAATGACCAACCGGCTGATGACGGTGAGTATGGCTATGGCTATGCTTATCACGAAGATGCATAATAAGAAGCAGAGGGATTTGTTCCCTCTCTTTTTAATTAAAATATAAAAGAAAGAGAATCGAGGAGCAGATGATGAATCTATTAATTACGGGTCAACATTCTTATATCGGTCAATCCGTTGAAGCTTGGCTCCAAGCAAAGCATCCAGATTGGCGCATCGATACGATTGATACACGCGACGGTGTGTGGTTGGAACATGATTTTACGCCTTATGATGTCGTCTTCCATGTTGCGGGGATTGCGCATGCCAATGCCAAGGAAGACCAAAGGGACTTATATTATGCGGTGAATACCGATTTGACGATCGATATTGCTAAACATGCCAAGGCAGCGGGCGTGAAGCAATTTATCTTCATGTCGTCTGCCATTGTTTATACATCGAGTGAATTGGACAATGGACGTATTTCTTATGATACCGAACCGAAATCAGACGATCCATATGGCGATTCGAAAATTCAAGCAGAAGCAGGCATTCTCCCGCTTCAAGATGACCATTTCAATGTTGTCGTCTTAAGACCGCCGATGGTTTATGGTAAAGGATCCAAAGGAAATTATCCGAAACTGGCAAAATTGGCACAAAAAACACCATTCTTTCCCAAATATGACAATCGCCGTTCGATGATTCATATTGAAAATTTAGCGGAATTTATTCGTTTGATGATTATTAATGAAGAAGCCGGGATTTTCTGGCCTCAAAATAAAGAATTTGTTAATACGAGTGAAATGGTAGCGACGATTGCGAAATATCACGGACATCGCCTCATCCGGAGTCGTTTGGTCAATCCATTGATTCAATTGGTTGAAAATCAAACCCTCGTCAACAAAGTCTTCGGCAATCTTTATTATGATATGGAGATGAGTTATTATCCCAAAGGCGATTATCGGGTGAATGACTTTGAAACCTCGATTGCCAAAACTGAACAAGAATAGGCCTTTAATATATTTAGAAAGTATGAAATATTTGTGTGTTCTTGTGGAATCAGTAGAATTTACATAAATATTAAGCTATAATAAAATTAGTCCCACCCCACTATAAACGTACGGGGCTTGGTTGTTGTAGTGGATTAGAACGACAGATGAAATGGAGAAACCGCAATGAAAAAATTATTATTATTAACATTAAGTGTTGGTTTATTATTTGGTCCAATTGACGCAGTCTCAGCAAATTCGGATAATTTCTTCGTCAAGGATTCAATGATTGAAACACTTGAGAATGAAAACTTAATCAATACCCGTAATTTTGAAGAAAATAGCGACAGTAAAATAGATATTAAGGGCGATACAGTTACAGTAGATGTCCTTAATGAAAATGGTGGCTTAATCGTTGATGCGAGTACATTAGAGCCGCGTACTGATTATGTCTTAACATTTAAATACCGTAAAACAGATGGTTATTTAAATAGTTTCGGTGGCCACACAGACGGAATTTGGGAAGATAATATGGTTTATTTAGATGGTAAGAAAACATCTGAATTTTCTGATAAAAAATCTGCTTTCCAAGGTGATGACGAAGACGTGCATGAAGTAGTGATCCGCTTCACGACACCAAAAGACGAGTCTCCGCGTTCACGCTTGATTATCCAACCAAATCGTGGCGATTTCGACACAGTGACAGTTGAGATGACTGATTTCTATTTAGTTGAAGAAGAAGTCTTCGATGCCTTACAAGAAGAAGCAGAAAATGCTTCAGAATCGAATGAATCATCATCTGAATCATCCAATTAATGTAATGTTCAAGCGAGCGAATTATCGGCTCGCTTTTTTTATGTCAAGAAAGCGTTCTAGTTTATCAAATGCCTTTATGCTTTCATAACAAGTATGATATATTATAAAGAAAGATTGAAAAAAGTAAGAAATATCCTGCACGATAGTGTATAATTCTATTATATGAACAAAATTAATAGAAGTTCTGCGGACAGGATGAAGTGTCAATCATGGCATGGCGTAGTCCAACCATTTCAGTTTGCGACAGGGGAGCGCAAATTGTGTGTGACCGGGAACTTTCTTTTAATTCAATACTATTGTATTAAGGAGCGACTTATGAATCAGTTTATTCAATTCAAGGATGTCATCAAATTCTTAAAGAAATACATCCTCTTAATTCTCAGTAGCGCATTGTTAGGTGGCGTGATTGCCTTTATGATATCGAACACGTTGATCAGTAAACAATATCAATCGAATGTTCAAATACTGGTTAATCAGCGAACACCGGAACAAGAAACGGTACAAATTAGTGAGATTCAAACCAATGTGTCGATGATTAATACTTATGTCGATATTTTATTTGGTGACCGTCTCTTGTCTGATGTCGCCGAAAAAATGGACAATAAATATACTGTCGGTGAATTGCGTTATGCCTTAACCTATGATCACAATACTAATTCACAGGCCTTCACGATTACGAGTACATTGGGTGACCCCAATGATGCTCAAGATGTCTTATCACATCTTGTTGATGCGTTTGATTCAGCGATTCGTGACATTTATCAAGTGCCGGAAGATGAGAATTATGTCAATGTCATCTCTCAACCGACTTATAATCCCCACCCAACCAGTCCCAATGTCCCGATTATTACCTTCATTGGGGTTTTATTCGGTGCGATGATTGGTCTAGCGATTGGCTTGATTCGTGAAGTGTCCGATAATAAGATAACCAGTCATGAAGATTTGGAACAGACGGGTATGATTCAATTAGGTATCGTGCGTGAAATTAGTCGCCATGACATGCGCAACACACGGATGAATAATCGTAATATAGTAAATGAAGAAACGGAGGCTCAATAATATGCTTAAAAGACATCGTCATAATCGAAAATTAACAGAACAGAAAAAAGGGGCTTCCTTGATTACGCATCTGCAACCGAATTCGGTCACCGCAGAAGAATTTCGTAATATCCGGACGAATATTGAGTTCTCTGGAGTAGACAAAAATGTTAAATCATTCTTAGTGACTTCAAGTATGCCATTTGAAGGGAAATCGACTATTTCTTCAAATTTAGCGAGTGTTTATTCGCAAATGGAGAAGCGCGTCCTCTTCGTCGATGCGGACTTACGTAAACCGATGTTGCATCGGACATTCAATGTGTCCAATGACACGGGCTTATCGACGATTTTGGCATCGAAGACAGAAATCACGAATTTAAATAATATTATTATGCAAGGACCGAATTCGAATTTATATTTACTACCAACCGGTCCAATTCCGCCCAATCCGGCGGAACTCTTAGCTTCCAAACGGATGCAATTTTTAATGCGACGTTTAGAAGATTATTTCGATTTAATTATTTATGATACACCACCTGTTCTACCGGTAACGGATAGCCAAATTATCGCATCCCAAGTAGACGGTGTGGTCGTTGTCGTCCGTTATAATTACACGACGAAAAATACGATTCGACAGACAAAAGAAAAATTAGATGCCGTCGACGCAAATATTCTCGGTTATGTTTTAAATGCCGTCAAAGGTGAACACGAAGAATATAGTTACGGCGAATATTATGGAAATTAAGGTGAGAACATGTTTGTAGATATGCATTCCCATATTTTACCAGGGATTGATGATGGCGCGGCTGACTATGAAGATGTCCGCGCGATGGCTGAGTTGGCAGTCCAAGAAGGGATTACCCATCTGATTGCGACGCCACATTATCGTAAATTGAATTGGTTCAATAAAAAAGACATGATCATTGAATTGACAGAAGAAGTGCAAGCTTTTCTAGACCAAGAACAAATTCCACTTCAAGTATTGCCGTCACAAGAAATTCATGTGACTGACCATTTCATTGATGAATTATTAGATAATCAGGTCTTATCACTTGATCCGAACGGACAATATTATTTGATGGAATTCCCGTCGCGGAAATTACCGAGTAATGCGTCTGACATCGTATCAGCTGTTATTGAAATGGGCTATACACCGGTGATCGCGCATGTGGAGAAACAACAAACTTTAGTCGATGATATGAATATTTTGGCGGAATGGGTGGAACATGGTGCCCTCGCTCAATTAACAGCGAAAGCCATCAGTGACCCAGAGGAAAGCGCCATTTGCCGTGAGTTTATTGATTTGGACTTGGTGCATTTTATCGCATCGGATGCGCATAATGTCGAGAATCGCAGCTTCCATATTCAAGAAGCATTTCAAACGATTCAACAAGATTATTCACAAGAAAAAGCGGCATTTTTCGTTAAAAATTCCATTAAATTGTTAAATGGTGAAGTCATCGATGCACCGATACCACAACGTAAGAAGAAGCGAAAATCTTTCTTTAAACTTCCTTGGTTTCGCTAGAAAGGGGCATTATGAGTAAGAAACAAATTTCCTATTTATTGACCTTTTTATTTTCGATAGGTGTTGCCTTTTTTATTAATGTCGCGGTCTATTTTCTTGCGACACGCCAAGGAAATAATGGCATCACACTGCAATTATTTGGTGGTGGGGATGATGGTGCCTTCTACTGGGAACAGATTCAAAATATTTTAAGAGGTCTGCCTTGGATTCGGACATCCATTTTCCCGCTCTTATCAGCCCTTGTGATACGGCTGACTGGGGTCAATGATGTGTTTATGGTTCGTTTATTTAATCTCATCGGCTATTTCTTCTTATTATTATTTAGTACGAAGATTGTTGAATTGATCTTCGTCGAGGAAGAGCCACATATCGGGTCAGAAGCGGCTTCGAGCTTATATAATGCGAAGAGCACGCTGATCTTGATGTTTACTTTCTATTTGAGTTTACAAATGAATGTGCATATTTCCATCCTGCGTGACATTTGGATTTATGCTCTCTATGTGATTAGTTTGTATTATGTATTGAAAATCCATCTCAATCGCGATTGGGTGGTTTTCAATGGTTTTATGCTCATTGTGAGCTTGTATTTCCTGGGACAATTTAGAGGATATATTCTCGTGTCATTTATTGTCTCCGCATTGATTGTCTATGTTCACCGCATCTTGAAGGCCAATGACCGTCTCTGGTTATTCATCGCAATTGTCGGTGTGGTGTTTGTCTTTTACTATACATTCTTAATTGACGTCGATCTGCCAATTGTCGAGAAGTCATTGCGTGACGGATTAGAATACCGTTTCAGCGCGATTGAATATATCGAGGCAGGGAGTCAAATGAATATTAACTTAATTACGCCGAATTTTATCGTTTTTATTTTCCGTTATATTCATAGTTATATCGGGAATTTGATTGGGCCTCTGCCATGGCATATTTCAGGTTTCAGTACATTGATTGTATTCTTCATTGAATCGATCCCAATGGTGATTCTCCTCGGGTACTTAATTAGAAATCGTCATTATATCGATTATCAAGATGGTGTCCTGCTGATTCATGCCTTAGTTTGGAATGGTTTCATTGCCTTCTCAAATGATAATGTCGGAACGGCGACACGTTTGCGTCCGATTACTTGGGTGCTATTTATCATTATTTTTGTAAATATTATCATCAAAAAGACAAGAGAGAAGCGAGAAAGTGAGTTGAAATAACCATGAAAAAGGTCTGTGCAATAACAACCATCTCTAAGACGGTGGAGTCCTTTGCGGTTGATTATTATACTTATATGGCAGCCGTCGATGACTATGAAGTGACCATTGTTTCAGATTATGATGACGGCTTTCAAGAGCGATTAGCGGATGGTATTCGCTTCTTCCCGATTGGAATGGACCGCGGTGTCAATTTCAAAGGGATCCGCACCATTTATGAAATGTATCGCTTCTTCAAGGAAGAAGATTTTGACCTCGTTCAATATTCGACACCGAACGCCTCACTCTATGCCTCGATTGCGGCATTTTTAGCTGGTGTTCCCGTGCGACTCTATTGTCAATGGGGCATTTATTATGTCTCACAAAAAGGCTTCTCGCGCTTTGTCTTCAAATCGATTGAGAAATTAGTGTGCCGTCTCTCGACACATATCCAACCCGATAGTTATGGGAATCTCAAATTTAGTCGGGAAGAAGGGCTTTACGGTGAAGATAAAAGCGATGTCGTTTGGCATGGGAGTGCCAGTGGGGTCGATTTAGAACAATTCGATATTTCCCGCAAAGATGAATGGCGTCAACATATTCGCCAACGCTATAATATTCCCGAAGATGCTTTCTTCATCGGCTTCATCGGACGGATTACCAAAGACAAAGGGATTTATGAATTATTGGAGATGCTTGAAACGCTGATTCCGAAATACCCCAATCTCTATGTGATGATTGCGGGGGACTTTGAAGATGGGAAGATCGAACAAGATCCAACTTATCGCTGGTCACTCGAAGAAGAACGGATTCTCTATCCGGGACGTATTACGCAAGTTGAACAATTTTATGCGGCGATGGATCTCTTCGTCCTACCGAGTTATCGTGAAGGGTTCGGAACGGTGATTATCGAAGCGGAAGCGATGGCCGTGCCAGTCGTTACCACGAATATTCCGGGTCCAACGGAAGCGATGATTCCTGGAGAAACAGGGCTCATTGTGGAAAAGGAAAATAGCCAAGAGCTCACTGAAGCTGTCGAATGGATGATTCAACATCCTGAAGAGGCGGAGGAAATGGGCCGTAAAGGGCGCGAATATGTCGTGACCCATTTTGATAAGAAAATACTGAATCAAAAAGTTCATGAAAATCGCAATCAACTGATTGAACAGGCGGGGCGTGCGTAATTTCTGCGCATCCCGAGGGCCATTCAATTGTAGAAAGCAGAGGTTATTATGCATATTTTAATTACTGGAGCTGGCAGTTATGTTGGTACTAATGTGCGCCGTATATTAGAAGAAGCGGGGCACACAGTTGAAGAAATGGATGTCCGTGGCAATGAGTATGAAACTGCGGACTTTTCTTCTTATGACGCGATCTTCCATGTGGCGGCCATTGTCCATACGAAGGATAAAGCGATCACCGCGGAAGATTATGATCAAGTCAATGCCCAATTGCCTTACCGCATTGCGAAACGTGCCAAGGAACAAGGCGTGGGTCATTTTATCTTTATGAGTACGATGGGCGTTTATGGTGAAGGTAAAAAATTGCCAAATGGCAATGTCATTACCCTCGATACGCCACTCAATCCAGAAAATGATTATGGTAAAAGTAAATTGAAGGCCGAACAATTACTACAAGAATTGGAAGATGATTCCTTCGTCTTATCAATTATTCGGCCACCAAGTATTTATGGTTTAAATTGTCCGGGCAATTATATTGATACTTTTGTCAAATTGGCCGACAAATTACCTGTATTTCCTAATATTTATCAAGACAGCAAGCAAGGCTTCCTCTATATTGATAATCTCGCATATTTAATCTTAATGATGATTGAAGAACGCGCCGGTGGGGTTTATTTGCCTCAAGATGATCAAGTTATTAGTACGGTAGAATTATTAAGCCTGATTGCGTATTACCGAGATAAATCATTGAAACTCACGCGTGTTGCGAATCCGTTTATTCAAGTATTACGGCGCAATAATCTCCTGGTCAAACTCTTTGGCGGGATTTCTTATGATGAGTCATTGGTTTATTTTGACAATCAATACCGAAAGAAATCACTCAAAGATGCCTTCGAATTCGTACGTGTAATGTAACGAATGACAGGCATCTTATTCAAACGAAAGGAAACATATGAAAACTATCTTAATGAGTATCGTTATGATTCTAACAGCATTTCAATTACCATTCCTAGATTTCTTTACGAAGGATGAGAATTTAGTGTATCCAACCCATGAAGATGCCTATGTGGAACCGCGTGATGAAGCGGTCGAGTCTCTGTCAATCCCAGCATTGGAGAGATCGAGAACACTCGAAGTGAATCTCGTTGATGATTTAAATGCCACACCGAATGACACGGTGGATGATTCTGCAGCCTTCGAAGAAGCATTGAAAATGGCTGCCGAACAACCGATTCGATTAGTCGTTCCAGCTGGTGAATATTATCTAGATGCACCTTATGTGATTGAAGGTCGCGAATTGAAAGGCCTCCACATTCAAGGTGAGGATGGAGCAGTTATCAAACCGCTCCATCCAGAAGTGGCGCCGATGAATGAACATTTTGTCTTAAAATTACACATGGCAGAAAGAAATTCCGGTGTCAAAATTGAAGGGATTACTGTCGATGGGTCACGCAATGCGCAAGACTTATATTTCACGATGGAAGTACCTGAAGATGTTTACAATACCCCATTACAAAGAGGCTTCTATATCGAAGGAGCCAAAGATATTGTCGTTACCGATACAAACTTTAGACATATGTATGGGGGTTATACACTCTCGATTCATGACTATGAAAATGTCGACATCCAACATATTCAAATCGACGATGTCGGCGGGGATGATATTACCGACAGTTTCGGAATGGCCTTTTATTTCGGGGGACATGATACCGATGCGGTGATTAATATCGATGATGTCATTGCCAATGGTAAAGTCTCACCGCGTGATCCAAGTTATACTGCTTGGATTGGGGTTGTGCTAGAAAATGGGACGATTCAAGACCAAAATGTCGACAATTGGCTCGAAGATAAAAACACCACCGTCAATATTACTAATTCAACATTTTTAGATTATGAAACGACTTTCCACGTGGAGAGTATGGCAGGAAATGTGTATTGGAATGCGGATAATATTACGACCCGTGCCAAAGATTATTTCATCGCAGCGGGTGTCAATGGTGAATTGAAGGAACGGACCTACAATCTCGACATGGAAATGACTCCATGGGGTAGAAATGGCGTCGTTCATGGGTTATATTATACTGAGAAGGAACGCGATGATAATATTACTGGATTCAACCGTTTCGATATGTATGACTCAACGATTAAATATTTAACGATTAATGGTCAAGCGGCCCCGATTGGTTCAAGTTATGGTGACTCGGTCGCAGCGACTTATCACAATGTTTTATTTGATAAATTGCCAGGTAAACTCGTCACCAATGCGACAGGTATTTTCAATGATTCTGTCGTTATTTTGAAGGAAGACAGCAAGGAATCAGAAAACAGTTTATTACGAGGTCCATTTAGTGAACCGAAATATCAAACGGTGGAATTTAATAATACACCTGTGATTCGGGAGCCAGAAACAGCGACACCGCCAACATTAGCGGAAAAACCAAAATGGTATGTACCGAGCGGTTATGTTGCGCCAGATATGGCTGAACCGATCGCCCCTGCTGAATTACATTCAGTCGAGGAATAATCTTCAGCGAAACAAGCTGAAGAAATAGACAAAGGATGGTAATGATGACAACAAGCATTTTATTCGTGCGAAGTAATCAGGCTTACTTACCTGAAATCGAAGCCTATGTGACGTATTTTAATAATCTGCCTGATTACCGGGCGGTGGATTCTCAAACCTTATCCGATGAAACAATCAATTATGCAGATTATGATGTGATTTGGGAATTCAAAGGATTTGGCGGTGTTAAACGCCAAGATTTACAGCCCCACCAAATGTTAATTCATGAATATTTATCCTTATCGACGGGGCGAATGCCAAAGATCAAGGATCGTTTAAAGAAGCGACTCAATCCTAAACCGGATTTGCGTATTTTTCTCAATACTTATATTCAGGAACAAATGAACTTCACTGATGGCGTCCCATATCATTTCCGTGATATGGGCGTTAGTGAAGGATTCTTGAATCAGCCACTCGCTGAGGAACGCTCTGGTTATGTGTATGTCGGGGTCGTCTCAGACGAGCGCCAAATTACGACATTGCTGGATTATTTCAAGGATTATCCCAATGAAGAATTGTATTTAATCGGCGATGCGGATGAAGCGATTCAGACGCGTTATAGTGATTATCACAATCTCCATTTCTTGGGACGCCAACCATATCAAGAAATTCCAGGGATTTTAGCGCAATATCAATATGGGATTAATTTTATTCCGGATGAATTTCCATTCAATAAGCAAACATCCACGAAATTATTGGAATATACGGCTTTAGGTTTGGATATTTTAAGTACGGATTATGAATGGGTCCGCGATTATGAAGCCCAAATGGGTGGGTCATTTTATTATTTCGACGATCAAAATCCAATCATTGATTTTGATGCGGTTCGTCAATATCCATTTGAAGAAATTGATGATCCATCGTCCTTAGCTTGGGACAAAATTATTCGTGAATCTGGAATTGTCGAAGCGATTGATGCCTTCATGCAGGCTAGATAGTAGGTAAAATATGAAAACAACAATTTTAGTTATTTTGCTGACGATCATTGCCAAGCTCTTTGGCTTTGCGCGAAATATCGTTCTATCTTATTTCTTCGGGGCGTCAGTGGTCAGTGATGCGTATTTAGTAGCACTATCGATTCCTGAAGTACTGTATGACTTCGTAATTATCGGTATTTCAACGAGTTTTATTCCAATTTACAGTCAAGTCCGTAAAAAAGAAGGCGATAAAGCCTCGCTACATTATACAAATAATGTAATCAATCATATTTTGGTATTTACGGCATTTCTATTTTTCTTTGGCTTTATTTTCTCAGAAGAATTAGTGAAACTATTTGCGTCTGGATTTTACGGGCAACGTTTGAGTTTGACAATTGAATTGACGCGGATGGTTCTCTTCAGTATGTTCTTTACATCAATGGTGACGATTTTCAATAGTTATCTGCAACAACAGCGGAACTTTATTACACCGGCGCTCGTCGGGATTCCACTGAATTTGACGATTATTATTGGGATTATCGTCGCTTATTATACGGATCCGGTCGTTCTCGGAATTTCATATAGTTTGGCGACATTGAGTCAATTGTTCTTCATTGTGCCAGCCGCCCGAAAGCACGGTTTCCGCTATCAACGCGTATTCGATAGTAAGAATCCCTATTTGTATAAATTGATTCAAATTGCCTTGCCGGTGATGATCGGGACCTCGGTCAATCAGATCAATGTGCTCGTGAATCGGACGATATCGTCACAATTAGCGGTGGGGTCGATTTCGGCCTTGAATTATTCGTATCAATTAGTATTCTTTGTTCAAGGGGTCTTTGCCTTATCGGTATCGAGTATTATTTTCCCGATTATTTCAGATTATGCGGTTGAAAAACGCTTTACCGAATTTAAAGGGATTATCACCCAATCGATCAGTTTAATTTATTTAATTATCTTCCCGATTACGGTCGGGGCGATGATTTTCCCAGAACAAGTGGTTGGTATTCTCTTCGGTCGTGGGAATTTCGATGACACAGCGATTAAATTAACGGCATTATCACTGATCGGTTATGCGGTCGGAATGATTGGAAATGCGTTCCGTGAAGTCTTGTCACGAAGTTTCTATGCCTTGAATGATTCCAGGACACCAATGCGTAATGCGATGTTTGGTGTGGTGATCAATGTGGTTTTAGCGATTACACTATCAAAACCATTAGGCGTGATGGGACTGTCGCTGGCATCCAGTATTGCTTCCACCGTTACGTCGCTCTTATTATTAATCCAACTCCGTCATAAGGTCGGACGCTTGAACTTGTCGTCCTTCTTCAAGTCAGCGGTAAAAGCAACCGTATCCGGAGTGATTATGGGAGCGGTCTGTCTGTGGAGTTATGATTTTCTCCTAGCGCAGACTTCGCCATTGATTTCACTCGTTCTGGCAGTGATTATTGGAGCCGTTACCTATTTTGTTTTATTAATTGTTTTGAGAGAATCAGAAGTAAGTTTTGCGATTGCCAAAGCAAAAGAGTTAATATCTAGAAAGGAGTAATTTATGCGACTTTCCGTCATCATACCCGTCTACAATGCGGCCGACTCGCTGGAGCGAACCATTGACAGTGTGTTAAATCAATCCTTTAGTGATTATGAAATTCTCTTAGTCAATGATGGGTCGACAGACAATTCAGCGACGGTCATCGACATGTATGCGACAACTGATGAGCGCATTCATGCTTATCATCAAGAAAATAAAGGCACATCTGGGGCCAGAAATACGGGAGTCCGTCATGCCCAGGGGGAATTCTTATTGTTTCTGGACAGTGATGATGAAATATTGCCGGATTTATTGGCAGATTTCGAAGCCATTGTCTCGAAAGAAGCGATCGATTTATTTATCTTCCCCTTACTCTATGAAGATTATTCACTCGAAAGCCATGGTCAACAACGTTTGACAAGGGATAAGGAATGGGTGTTGGATTTATTATTCCAACGGCCAGATATGAGTTTCTTCTCCTGTAATAAAATTTATCGGCGGGCATTGTTCGATCATTTTGACTTTCCTGAAGGGATTATTTATGAGGACAATGTGACGACCTTACGCAGTATTCATCATGCAGATTTAATGTATGTGACCGATAAGCCAGGGTATATTTATCACCAAACCCATTCCAGCGCAATTCGCAATGTTTTCAAGCCAGCGGAGATGGATAATATTACCGAGCGTTTACGCATGTTGGCACTGATTGAGGCGCATTATCCTGCCATGTATGAGCGGATGATTTCGCATCTCCATACGGGTATGACCAGTACACTCAGTAAAATCGCCGGCATTGAAGATGCTAAGAAGCGTCAATATTATGCCAAAGCTGTTTTAGACTATGTGCAGCCTTATGAACCGGCCTTTCGAAAAAATCCATTTATATCCAAGCAACAGCGTGGCAAATACCGTTTATTTAAATTGAGCCCGACACTCTATGCTCAAATTTATAAATGGACAAAATCGAAATGATGACCACAAAGAGAGCGCTCATCGAGTGCTTTTTTTATGTAAAAGCAATTTTTTGAGTATTCATACGCAAAATATGATAATAACATGTTATAATGAAAAAGATTACACTACTGAAATATATGTGAGATAAAATTCACATACTTGTTATATATGCAACTATAAGGAGACGTTTGATGGAGGAAATTTTATTAGCATCGCCACATATGAGCGATGAAGGATATGAATTAGAATATATACATGACGCCTTTCGAAAGAATTGGATTGCGCCTTTAGGAGAAAATGTGGATGAATTCGAACGAGAAATGGGTAAAATTACAGGCATTTCTCATATGGCGGCCTTAGCTTCAGGAACCGCGGCAATTCATTTAGCATTGAAAATTGCGAATGTCCAACCGGGTGACTATGTCTTATGCCAAACATTGACATTTTCAGCATCGGCCAATCCGATTATTTATGAAAATGCCGTACCGGTTTTTATTGATTCAGAACCGGGGAGCTGGAATTTAGATCCCGTCTTAGTCGAAGAGGCGATCGTTAAATATAAACCGAAGGCATTGATTGCGGTGCATTTATATGGCTTGTCCGCACGCATTGACGAATTGAAAGCCTTATGTGATCAATATGGGGTCGTCCTGATTGAAGATGCGGCTGAGAGTTTAGGAACCATTTATAAAGGACAATGGACAGGCTCATTCGGTGATTATGGCATCTTCTCATTCAATGGGAATAAAATTATTACCACATCAGGTGGAGGGATGCTGGCGACGAAGACCGAAGCGGATAAGGAACGTGCGATTCATTTCGCGACCCAGTCTCGTGAACCGGAAGTATATTATCAACATGTCGATGTCGGCTATAATTACCGCATGTCGAATATTGTTGCTGGTATTGGCCGCGGTCAATTGAAAGTGTTAGACGAACGCGTAGAACAAAAACGCCATCTCTTCGAGCGTTATGTCGAAGGATTAAGCGATATTCCCGAAATATCCTTTATTCATGAACGTGAAGACGAACGGGCGAATTATTGGCTCAGTGCGATGATTATTGATTCCGATACGATCACACCGAAATTGGTCTATGATACATTGAAGGAACAAGGCATCGAAACCCGTCCAATCTGGAAACCATTGCACTTACAACCAGTGTTTGAATCGTATCCTTATGTCGGTGGCAAAATTGCAGAGACTTATTTCGATACAGGACTATGCCTACCAAGTGATACGAAGATGACCGAAGAACAAATCGACCGCGTTATCACAGCGATTCGCGCGGTATTTGATGCCTAGGTGACTGCCATGCAATCATTTTATCGAAATTATGGCAAGCGTCTCTGCGACATTGTCCTCTCGGGACTCGCGATGATTGTGTTAGCACCAGTGTTAATTATTTTAGGCATTTTAATTTTAGTTAAATTAGGGCATCCGATTATTTTCACGCAACGCCGGCCGGGATTAAATGGTGAGATTTTTACGCTGAAGAAATTCCGGACGATGACGGATCAACGGGGCGCTGACGGTGAATTATTACCAGACGCGGAACGCTTGACATCGTTTGGTGCCTTTCTCCGGTCGACGAGTTTGGATGAATTGCCGGAATTATGGAATATTTTCGTCGGTGACATGTCGATTGTCGGACCGAGACCCTTGTTACCGGCGTATTTGCCATTGTATAATGACCGGCAAAAGAAACGCCATGACGTGCGTCCCGGATTGACAGGCTATGCGCAAGTCAATGGGCGCAACAATTTAGATTGGCCGGAACGCTTCGAACTAGATGTTTGGTATGTGGAAAATGTCAGTTTTTGGCTCGATGTGAAAATTATTTACCAGACCGCGATTAAAGTCCTTAAACGCGAAGACATCAATTCGGATACGTCTGCGACAATGGAACCATTTAGAGGGAATCATTATTATGAAGAAGACTAAACAGCCGATTGCGATTATTGGCGCCGGAGGATTCGGTCGCGAAGTATATCAACTCATTCAGGACATCAATCAAGCCTCCCCAAGTTGGGAAGTGATAGGTTTCATTGATGACAATCCTGAATTAGCGGGCCAAACGATCTATGACGTGCCTGTTTTAGGCGGTTTGGATTGGCTGAAGGAACATGGCGATACGACACAAGTGGTGTTAGCGATTGGCAGTCCTCAAGCGAAACAAGCGATGATTAAGGAATTAGCACCTTACCAACTGATCTATCCGAATTTAATTCATCCCCGCGCGATCCTAGGCGACGATGTGAAGTTCGGTGTCGGCAATATTATTACAGCGGGCGTGATCTTGACCGTCAATATTCAAATGGGAAATTATATATCCATTCATCCCAATGCGACGGTCGGCCATGATACGCACTTAGGAGACTATACGACTATCCTCCCCAATGCGAGCATTGCGGGAAATGTCATCCTCCGTGACGGAGTAATGGTTGGTGCGAATGCGACGATTATTCAACAATTAGAAGTAGCGAAAGGAACAATCGTCGGCGCAGGTGCCACCGTGATTCGTTCCATACCAGAAACTTGTACGGTTGTCGGAACACCCGCAGAACCACTCCGTTGAGAATACGTATTCAACGTGATAAATAGTAGTTATTTCAGTTAGAATCGGGTAGAATAGAGCATGAATTGATGAGAGATACCCGCTCATCTTGACACAATATTTCATTCATGGCTACCGATTGATGCAAATATCATCTCGATACGATCATGGTAAATTAAGGGGACTGATATTTTGAAAAAGGGTAAAGCAATGACGGTCTATCGCTGGGCCAATCAGCTCTATCATAAAAATTTGTTAATACTAGCGAAAATCTTAACGGTGATTAATCGCTTGATTTTTTCTGTCGATATTCCTTATGACGCTCATCTCGATTATTCGGTCGTCCTCGGCCATAATGGCTTAGGCACGGTGGTGCATCAAAAGGCAATCGTCGGCAAAGGGACCGTGATTATGCAAAATGTCGTTATTGGTGGCAGTTTCGGTAAAACGATCGAATTGGAAGATCGGACTGTTTCTGCGCCGATTATTGGCGATCATGTCTTCATCGCTCCAGGTGCTGCGATTATTGGTCCAGTCCAAATAGCGGACTATGCGGTAATCGGAGTGAATGCGGTTGTGACGAAGGACGTTCAGTTCGGCGAAGTGGTCGCAGGCAATCCTGGGACTGTCATTCGTACGATGACATCCGAAGAAGCCCAAGCCAATTATGAGCGAATCTATCACTAAAAAGGTGCTCTAATCGGCTTGTTTTAGTAGGAATTGTGTTAATTTGAAGGGAGAGTTTCAATGATCAAAGGGACATTAAATGACAAGATTGTCCATTTTGTTACGAGTCTAACGAAGACTCAACGATTGTATGCATGGCGAGGGATTGATGCGGTGGCGCTCATTGTTGCGTCGCTTCTCAGTGGCCTTATTTTGTATGATATTATCACCTTGTCATTAATACAGTGGATTTCATTTATTATTTTAGGCGCATTGATTTATTATTTAATTGCGAATGCATTCAATGTGGATAAGCGCGTTTTCCGTTATAGTGGCTTGACCGACTTTACGAATATTTTTCTCAGTTTCTTCGTCGGAGTGACGATTGCTGGATTTATTCTTGCATTTGTATTACGGCCATTCCCACTCCGTTATGTCGTGATTACAGCGCTCTTTGCGGCATTTTTCGCGACGAGCTTACGGATTTTATGGCGCAGTATTTATGTCTCGCGCAGTATCTCAAAAGGCATTGATGATCCCAACGCGATTCGTAATGTCTTATTAATCGGTGCAGGTGACGGTGGATCCCTCTTCGTTCAAAACTATTTACGCAATCCAGATGATTTAAATATTGTCGGGATTCTCGACCGCGACACCAATAAAGTTGGCATTAATATTAGTGGCGTGCCCGTACTCGGAACCGATGACCAATTAGAAGAAATTGCGCTCGAACGCCAAATTGACGAAGTGATTATTGCGATTCCATCATTAGCACCAGAGAAATATGAACAAATTCTCAATACTGCGAATGCGATCGATGTGCCCGTTTATAAAATGCCACCTGTCGAGAAAGTACTCCAAGGGAAACATCAACAAAAAGACATTAAAAAGGTCGAAATTGCGGACTTATTAGGCCGTCAAGAAATCACCCTGGATGAATCACATTTACGTGAAGAAATCGAAGGTAAAGTCATTTTAATTACCGGTGCCGGTGGTTCAATCGGATCAGAGATTGCCCGTCAAGTATCCAAACATAATCCATTGAAATTGATTCTCTTAGGACATGGCGAAAACTCGATTTATTTGATTTATCATGAATTGAAAGACAAACCAGGCATGATGACCCAATACATTCCAGTCATCGCCGACGTGCAACATTATGATGCCATTCTTGAGATATTCGAAGAATATAAACCAGATATTGTCTATCATGCGGCCGCACATAAACATGTGCCATTGATGGAAGTGAATCCAATCGAAGCGATGAATAATAATGTCTTCGGTTCATATAATGTCGCCAAGGCAGTCGACGCAGCAGGCGTGAAGAAAATGGTCATGATCTCAACGGATAAAGCCGTCAACCCACCAAATGTGATGGGTGCGACCAAACGTCTCGCTGAATTACTCGTCATCGGGATGGATAAACACAGTGATTCAATCTTCTGTGCTGTCCGTTTCGGTAATGTGCTCGGTAGTCGCGGTAGTGTTATTCCTGTCTTCAAACGCCAAATCGAAGAAGGCGGACCGGTGACTGTTACAGACTTCCGAATGACACGTTACTTCATGACAATACCAGAAGCGAGCCGTCTAGTAATCTATGCTGGCGCATCAGCCAAAGGTAGTGAAGTGTTCGTTCTGAATATGGGCGAACCGGTTAAGATTCTCGACTTAGCGAAGAAAATGATTTTACTCAGTGGCTTCAGCGAATCGGAAATTCCGATTGTCGAATCTGGAATTCGTCCAGGTGAGAAGCTCTATGAAGAATTATTGACGCGCTCTGAATTAGTCGAAGAACAATTGGATGAAAATATCTTCATCGGTCAAGTCATCGACCAACCGATCGAAGAAACATTGGCCTTCATCGATACACTCGAAGACCAACCAGCCGATGTCGTGAAGAAAGAACTTGTTCGCTATGCGAATGAAAGTCACAAAATTCACGAAGAGAAAACTGCTACAGAAAAAGTATAATCTATAAGATTTCCAAGGATGCCGATGGGCGTCCTTTTTTCGTGGGTTGGGATAGGGTGGTGGGCTAATGATGACTGGGATTTCGGGCGATTTTGGTGTATTTTTGTGGGTTAGAGTTTTGTTTGTCTTCCTCGCTAAAATAAAAGTTTCAGGATAGTTGGCTTGATTTTCTTAAATGGTGTAGGAATAAGGATTCGCGATATAAAGGTTCAAATTAACGGGTGTCATCAAGAGCGTTTAATGATTTTGTATTTATTGATGGGTTCTTCAATGGAAATAAAATTAGGAGTTCATACAGAGAGGGTGAGCGAAGCAAGGATAGCCTTTAGTGAACGAAAATATATGGTTTTTTACATAGACCTGATATGAAATAAATGATACAATAAATGTATCAGGAAGCGAAGAATCTTTGCCCAAAATTCGGGCAAACAGGCCTCTAGTGCACAGGGTTTTGCCCGAATTTTGGGTAAGGAAAAATGGCTCCCAGGCCGATTGTATCAATGTTTTCAGAGCTGACGGGTCGA
>JBHWOV010000154.1:0-19775 GCA_043424535.1 Aerococcaceae bacterium | reverse complement strand
CTTTTGACAAGTTCATTTTTTATCAAAAGAAAGGTGTTTCATTTCTATAACATTTTTCTTAAATAAAAGTACCGCCAACGAAATAGTCTTTGAAAACTGTTTCAAAAAATAAATATTTTTAGATAAATTGAATTAAAATAGGTCTGATGACAATAAAAAACTTGACCCATGACGGTCAAGTGTAAGTAATTATAAAAATAAATAAAAAAGCCCTGTCAATATGAATAGATACACCCCATTTACAAGTAAGAAAATTTTCATAAAACGTTTCGTGCTCATTGTCTCTGATCGTTGGACACAATTAATGGCTAGTAAATTTGCCAGTGAAGCGACAAAGGTCCCTAGTCCCCCAATATTAACTCCCAATAATAAAGCATGAACTTGCTGGGTAAAGGGTGCAATCAACATCGTTGTCGGCACATTGGAAATCAATTGACTGGATAAAATCGCGAGCAAAAACGTTTGAACGGGATCTTGAACATGTAAGTCGACCCATTGGGTCACAGCATCGATATCTGTCAAATTTCCAACTATAATGAAGAAACACGCAAATGTCAGCAATAATTTATAATCCAAATGAGTAAAATAATGTGGATTGAGGAATAAAATCCCTATCACAATCATTCCAAAAGCTAAATAAACATTGAGAAGTGAAAACACTGCTGCCAACATAATGACCATTCCGATGATTGCCCATGGCAATAAGCGCTGGTCCAACGATCTTTCTGTCATTTTTTCTTCGATTGGGACTTTTTCAATCAACAAGCATGACAGCAATAATAAAAACAATCCAACCAACACTAAGGGCAACATCCAGCCGGAGAATGTCAGAAATGGCACCTGAAATGTCCGATGAATGATTAAATTTTGCGGATTCGAAAAAGGAAAGAACACCCCACCGAGATTGGCCGCAATCGCAATCAATGCAGCGAGTAAGATATGTCCCTTAAATCTCGGTAATCCCGTTAACAAATTAAGATATATCGGCAAAAGCGTCAATACCGCAATATCATTCGATAAGAAAAACGAAGCAAAAAATGATAAGACAATCAGTCGCACACCTAATTGACGGGTATTGTCAGACCGATTGATTAACTGTTCCGTCAATCGGCGCAGTAAGCCAGATTCTGAAAATAAACCTAATACTAACATTAGACCACCGAGTGTTGCTAAGACATTGAAATTAATAAAACTGAAATCGAATCTTCCAATCAGTATCGCAATGATTGCTAAAATACCCGCGACACTTAAAACTGCATTGTCCTTCATCCAATTTATAAATTGATTCATATTAACATTCTTCCTATTCATCATATTCTTCTTTGAAAACTTTATTATTGTAGTCCTCTTTAGTAAAGAATGCGAATGAAACACTTTATAATATCGCTTACAGTTATTATTTCTTTAAAAGTATCAAAAAAGACACTGTAGAGGTTTTTCCTCAACAGTGTCATTAAATTAAAGTGATGTTCATCATTAAAATTGTTTAAAACGTGCTTCGCGTTTCGCGAGTCGTTCCTCAACCGATTGATCCGCGAGTTTAGCAAAAGTCGCCTTAATTTCAGTGACCATATTTTCCAGAATAGCTTCTCGAGACAATGATTCGCCCTCTTTCGTTTCTAGAATAATTTTTTCGATTACATTGAGTTCAAATAAATCATCACTCGTCAAATTCATATGATCTGCAGCTTGAGGGGCAAGTTTAGCGTCTTTCCATAAAATCGACGCAAAGCCTTCGGGTGATAAGATTGAATAGGTACTTTTTTCTAACATCCACACTTCATCTGCCAAAGCGAGCGCAATCGCTCCACCACTACCGCCTTCACCGAGAATAATTGCCAGCGTCGGTACAGTCAATCGACTCATCGTCTGTAAACATTCTGCGATGACGGTACCGATGCCTGCTTCTTCCGATTCAGGGGAAGCATCTGCCCCAGCTGTATTAATGAGTGTTAATACAGGACGCTGAAATTTATTAGCCTGTTCCATCAAACGGATTGCTTTTCGGTAGCCATGCGGGCGCACGGATCCGAAATTACGCTGAATATTTTCGCGTGTCGTCTGACCTTTTTGAATACCAATAAAAGTGAGTGGCTGGTCATCCATCAAGCCTACGCCACCGATAATAGCAGGGTCATCACCGCTGACACGGTCCCCATGCATTTCCATGGTGGCACTGCACAATGCTTCAATGACTTCAGCCGCCGTGATGCGCGCTAAATCGCGGGCTTGTTTGACAATTTCATATTTTTGCATGGGTCACCTCTTTCCTTGATGCGTTGCGAGTAAAAATTGTAGCGTCGCTGATTGCTTTTCACGGGCGATAATCGCATCAATAAAACCATGTTCTAACACTGTTTCAGCCTTTTGGAATTGGTCTGGTAATTGGTGATTAATCGTTTGTTCAATCACGCGTTTTCCAGCAAAACCAATCGTTGCGCCCGGTTCAGCGAGTATCACATCGCCTTGCATCGCAAAGCTTGCTGTCACGCCACCGGTCGTTGGATTGGTAAGAATACTACAATAGAAGAGCCCTGCTTGATGATGACGTTCGACGGCTTGGGTGACTTTAGCCATCTGCATTAGTGACAAAATACTCTCCTGCATGCGGGCGCCACCAGAAGCAATATATAATACGACGGGAAGTTGATGTTTTGTCGCTCGATCAAATAAGCGTGTCAATTTCTCACCAACAATCGTCCCCATACTCCCCATCATAAAAGCATTGGACATCACTCCAAGGGCAACAGTTTGAGAGCCAATTTTCCCGAATCCCGTGAGAATCGCTTCATTGAGTCCTGTTTTCTCCCGCAAAGCTTGATGCTTTTCTTCATAGCCCGGGAAATCTTCAGAGAAATCAGGCATTAAATCCGCATCCATTTCTTCAAATTGTCCTTGCGTAATCCACTCTACTCGTTCGCGCGCTGGAAAAACAGCATGATAACCACAATGGCCACAAACATAAGTATCAAGTTTTTTGGATTGTAAAATATAGCGATGACAAGAAGGACAGCGTTCGACGATATTATCTGGTAAATTGTCGACACGTTGATTAATTTCCCGTCCACTCGGTAATGTCACTGATCGATAACGTCGAAATAAATTGCTCATTCTATCCCTCCTTACTGTGTTGCTTTATCTATCATGTGGCGAATGCGAAGCCAGTCACCATAAAAGGACTGCTCGAACCATTGCGTATGCGTCTGTCCATTTTGCACATATTTATTCAAAATCAATGCTTCCAATAATTCGATATTTGAGACGACACCCTTAATATTAAATTCATAGAGTGCGCGCTCCATCACTTTAAAGGCCATTTCCGCTGTTGATTCATGCACAATGATTTTTGCAATCAATGAATCATAGAAGCTTGGAATCGTATAATGTGGATATAAAGCAGTCTCCACACGGACTCCAATGCCCCCTGTCGGTAGCAATAAACGTTCAATAAATCCTGCTTGTGGCATAAAACCATTCCGTGGATCTTCCGCATTAACGCGACATTCAATCGATACTCCATTGAAAGTAATGTCTCCTTGCTTAAATGATAAAGGTTGACCGCTCGCGATGCGTATTTGTTCGCGCACAATATCAATCCCTGTAATCATCTCTGAAATGGGATGTTCTACTTGAAGGCGCGTATTCATTTCCATGAAATAAAATTGATCTTGTTCATCGACAAGAAATTCAATCGTACCAGCATTCGCATAACCAATCGCCTGACAAGCTTGGACGGCTGATTGACACAATGCTTGGCGTGTCTTTTCATGTAAACCAATGGCTGGCGCAATTTCAATGAGCTTTTGTTGATTGCGTTGAATCGAACAATCACGTTCACCTAAATGGACGACATTGCCATGATGATCTCCAAGAATTTGGACTTCAATATGACGCGCTGGCCGAATGACTTTTTCGATATAAAGGTCTTTATTACCATAAATCGATTGCGTTTCCATTTGCGCTTGTTTGAATTTATCTGCTAATTCGCCTGCATGATTAACTTGGCGCATACCTTTACCACCGCCACCGTCGGATGCTTTAATCATCAATGGATAACCAATGGTTTCGGCAATGGCTTCCGTTTGTTGGAGGTCTTCAATTAGACCGTCACTTCCGGGGACAATCGGCACGCCTGCTTGTTTCATTGTTTGGCGAGCATGTTCTTTATTCCCCATCGTTTCAATGATTTCACTCGATGGTCCAATAAAAGTAATCCCAACTTCTTCACATAAACGGACAAAATCTGCCTTCTCAGATAAAAAACCATATCCCGGATGAATCGCATCAGCGCCAGTGACGATGGCTGCTGAGAGAATCGCAACGGGATTGGCATAGGAATCAAGTGTTTTAGCAGGACCAATACATATTGCTTCATCTGCTAATTCCGCATGAGTCGCATAGCGGTCCGCTTCACTGAAAACCGCTACGGACCTAATATCCAATTCTCTCAGGGCACGAATAATACGAACCGCGATTTCCCCTCGATTAGCAACCAGTACTTTTTTAAACATTATAATGCCTCTTCGTCGGCAAAGACGATCGTTAATTCTGCTTGCGACGCAATCGCATCATCGACATAACAAACACCTTTAACAATGGCGATTTGTTTGCGTTGTTTTAAATATTCAACTTCAATTCGCAATTGGTCGCCAGGTTCAACTTGACGACGGAATTTGGCTTTATTAACAGCCCCTAGAAATCCTAATTTTCCTTCGAGTACTGAAGTGTCGCCATCTTCCTTAATTTGCGCAATGAGTGGCGCAATCGCTGCTTGAGCCATCGCTTCGATTTGTAAGACACCTGGCATCACTGGATAATCTGGGAAATGTCCTTGGAAAAATGGTTCATTGATTGTGACATTTTTTATAGCGACCGCACGCTCACCTGCTTCAACTTCAACAATTTTGTCAATAAAGAAGAAGGGATAGCGGTGCGGCAAATAATCCATTAATTCTCTGGCAGTTAATTGTGTCATAAGCTCTCTCTTTCTATTTCACCCGAATCAGTGGTTGATTGTACTCAACGACTGATTCATTTTCTACTAATATTTCAGTGACGATGCCGGATACAGGCGCATGAATTTCATTCATTAATTTCATGGCCTCAATAATACAAACGACATCTCCTTGATTGACATGGTCGCCGACTTGAACATAAGGTTTGGCGTCTGGCGATTCTTGCAAATAGACGACACCAATCATCGGCGCGACAATATCATGACCCTGTGACGGGTCTTCTGCAGCTTCAGTCATATTTTGAGTCGGTTGTTGAGTGGATGTGACTTCTGTCGGTTGTTCCACGAATACGGGTCCTTCCGCTTGGATAGGTGGTTGGACAGCTTGAGGGACATCTTTACTCAATACAACATGGCTGTCCGCTTGCTTGAAGTCAACATAGGCCAAACTGGACTGGTCCAATTTGTCTATTAATTCTAAGAGTTCCTGGTATTCCATATTACGCCCCTTCCCATTTCTTGAATAAAATCGATGCATTGTGTCCACCAAAGCCGAGTGAATTAGATAAAGCATAGCGAATCTCATGGTCGCGTCCTTTTCCAGGCACATAATCTAAATCACAATCTTCATCTGGATTTTCTAAACCTATTGTTGGTGGCACGTAACCTTCTTGGACAGCTTTTGCTAAAAGAACGGCTTCGATTCCGCCAGCAGCTCCTAAAAGATGGCCGATATTTCCTTTCACACTGGAGACAGGTACATTATAAGCATGATCACCTAAAACAGTTTTAATGGATTGCGTTTCGGCACTATCATTCGTTGGTGTACTTGTCCCATGCGCATTAATATAATCGATGTCTTCAGGTTGGATACCTGCCATCGCCATCGCATCTGCCATTGCATCGGCAGCGCCTTCGCCATCGGGTAACGGAGCTGTAATATGATATGCATCACTATTCGTTCCATAACCTACAATTTCCGCATAAATATCCGCACCACGCTCAAGTGCTGAGTCAAGTGACTCAATAAATAAAATCCCTGCGCCTTCCCCTGGAACAAATCCGTCACGGTCTTTGTCGAAAGGACGAGATGCATGATCTGGGTCTTCAGAACGTGACATGGCGGTCAATGCATCAAAGGATGATAATGCGAGTCGTGTTAGCGATGCTTCGGATCCACCTACAAATGCACCGTCCAATAATCCTGTTGCGACTTTTAAGAAGCCTTCACCGACGGCATTCGTTCCACCAGCACATGCGGTGTTCAAGGTCATCGACGCACCCCTAGCACCGGTTTTAATCGCAATATTTCCAGCACTCATATTAGAAATGATCATCGGAATAAATAAAGGATGCATGCGTTTTGGGCCTTTTGTGTTGAGACGTTCTGCCCCTTCTTCAATCGTTTCAAAGCCACCAATACCTGAAGCCATGATCGTTCCAATGCGTTTAGCATTATCTTCAGTGATTTCAAATCCTGAATCATGCAATGCTTCATGAGCTGCGACAAGTGCATATTTAGAAAAATTATCCAGACGTTTCAATTCGCGTTTAGGAATAATTGTATCCGGTTCGAAGTCTGTAACTTCAGCTGCTAATTTGACATTAAATTCCGTCGTGTCAAATTTTGTAATTGGGCCAATGCCATGGCGTCCTTCTTTGAGTGATTGCCAAAATTCAGCCACATTATTTCCAATTGGTGAGACTGCACCAATACCTGTAATTACTACACGTTTCATTTTGTTCCTTCTTTCTCTCTTACATGCCTAAGCCGCCATCGACTTGGATGGTTTGACCAGTGATATAGCGATTATCGATTAAAAATTGCACTGTTTGTGCGATTTCTTCCGGTTGTCCAAAGCGGCCAACTGGGATTTGTTTTTTAATTTGATCATGATATTTTTCAGCCATCGCGTCGGTCATATCACTTTCGATAAATCCTGGAGCAATCGCATTTACTGTAATACCACGACTGCCGACTTCTCTAGCGAGCGACTTAGTCATGCCAATTAAGCCTGCCTTAGAGGCACTATAATTCAATTGGCCTGGATTTCCCATCAAACCAGAAACGCTGGAAATATTGATGATTGTTCCAGAACGTTGTTTAATCATTGATTTAATCGCATGGCGAATAAGATTGAATGGGCCCTTGAGATTGGTATTGATGACAGCATCGAAATCGTCTTCCTTCATTCGCATGGCGAGCCCATCGCGAGTAATACCGGCATTATTGACGAGCACATCAATTTGACCGTATTCATCTATAATTTCATCAATCATGCGCTTGGCTTCATCAAAGTCACTAATATCACCAATCGCTTGTCCGACAGGTTTGGCGTAGTCTGCAAACAATGCTAATACATCGTCTTCAATAGGTTTACGGCTATTTAAAATAACTTGATTTCCTTCAGCGGCAAGATATTGTGCAATGGCTAAGCCAATGCCACGGGAACTTCCGGAAATAAAACAAACTTTTGACATAATCTTACTCCTTATTAATCTGGCAATCTGCTAGGAATGTCGGAACATCCACTAGATCTTCGACGGTATCGACAACATAACATGTTGGTGCATGTTCTTCGCGTTTCAAGAGATTCGCAAGGGTCGCACCCGGTCCGATTTGAATCACATGCGTGACACCTTCTTCGACGAGACGGCTCACAGTTTCTTGAAATCTCACCGGCTCAACCAAATGGCGTACTAATAATTCACGCACCTGTTCCGGTTGATGAATCTCGACGGTCGTATTACTGATGACCGGAATCTCTCCTTTAGTAAAGGTAATATCAGCCAGTGCGTCTGCTAATGGATCGCACACTGCTTGCATTAACGGGCTATGAAAAGGTCCTTCGACTTTAAGCGGGATCACTTTTTTATAACCTTGGGCTTTTGCTTGTTTACGAAATGATTTGATAGCTTCTTGGTAGCCAGCGATAATTGTCTGTTGGGTGGAGTTGAGATTCGCAATATATAATGGCGTCTCCTCGGTATGAATCGTGTCGACCAAATCTTTGATTTCGTCTAAAGGCATCCCCATCACTGCTGCCATTTGAACAGCATGATGCGCTGCGATTTGTTGACTTTGGTTCGACATCAGCTCTCCACGTTCCTTCAACAATTGGGCTCCATCCGCTAATGAAAGCATCCCACTTGCGATTAGGCTAGTATATTCACCTAAACTTAAACCAGCCATATAGGCTGGGTGAATAAGTTGTGGGTATTGATCTTGTAATGTATAGAACATGGCCAATGACACTGCCGCAATCGCAGGCTGACTATGTCTGGTTTCTTGAAGCTGATCGATGTCTCCTTCAATCCATTGACGAATCGGATAATCTGTTTCAGCTTCAAACAAATCAAACACGTCTCGAGCGACAGTGAATTGGCGGTCAAAGTCTAATCCCATACCTTCATATTGGGCACCTTGACCATTAAAAAGTATGGCAAGTGTCATTGGCTAATGTTCCTTTCTTATTTAAATAAATCTTGTTTGGCTTGATATGTTGCTTTGGCTTCGGCGACCAATTGTTGAATGATTTCTTCACAAGATTGTTCTTCCTTCACGAGGCCTGCAATTTGGCCAGCCATGACAGAACCTTGTTTGACATCTCCTTCAACAACAGCACGGCGTAATGAATCTTTACCGAGCGCATCTAATCGCGCTAAATCAGGTTGTTCTTGGCTCGTGATTTCCTTTTCAACACGGAGAAATTCCTTCGTTAATTGATTACGTAAAACACGTACAGGATGCCCACTAATTGAGCCAGTCACAACTGTCGCAATATCATTGGCCTTGATTACGGCTTTTTTGAAGTCAGGATGCGCATTGGATTCTTTGGCAACAGAGAAAAGTGTTCCTAATTGAACGCCTTCTGCACCTAACATAAATGCTGCTGCGACCCCGCGGCCGTCCGCAATCCCACCAGCCGCAATCACTGGAATTGAGACAGCATCCACGACTTGTGGCACTAATGGCAGAGTCGTTTGTTTACCGATATGCCCACCGGCTTCCATTCCTTCAACGACGACTGCTGTCGCACCAATACGTTCCATTCTTTTCGCTAAAGCAACAGAAGAAACGACGGGAATTAAATGAATCCCTGCTTCTTGGATAGCGTCCATATATTTACCCGGATTTCCCGCACCAGTGGTGATAATTTTGACACCAGAGGTGACTAAATAATCCATCACTTCGTCGGCATGTGGATTTAATAACATCACATTGACCGCGAAAGGTTTATCCGTCAAGGTAAACATACGCTCGATTTTTTCTTTGACTTGTTCAGCGGTATCATTTCCGGTACCGATGATGCCTAAGCCACCGGCATTGGACACAGCACTCGCTAAATCTTCATCAGAAATCCATGCCATCGCCCCTTGGAAGATAGGATAATCAATGCCTAAAATTTCAGTGATTTTTGTTTGCATAGTACACTTCTTTCTTTAAATCAATCGGAATTAGTTTGCTTGTTCTGCTTCGATGAATTTAACTAGGTCTGAAACTGTTTCTAAACCTTCTTCAGTGTCGATGGTAATATCAAATTCGTCTTCTAATTCACTGATGACTTGGAATAAGTCTAATGAATCTGCTTCTAAATCTTCTTGGAAATTTGTTTTCATTGTGATTGTTTCTTCATCGATTCCTAATTCTTCCGCAATAATTTCTTTTACTTTTTCAAATACCATGATAAGTTCCTCCTATAATTTTGATCTCAAATGGCGTGAATCTTCATCCAATAAATGATAAGTGTCTAGAATAAATTGGTGCACTTCTCGCATAGTATCGATCAATGTTTCCAATTCTTTTTCCGTGCGGTCCTTCGCCATTGTTTTAACTAAATTACGATAAAACAATAAATTCAAACGATACATCACACGCCCCCGTTTCGTCAATGACAGATAAATTCTGCGACGATCGTCCGGATCGCGGTCACGTTGGATATATCCTTTATCAACCAGACGTTTAATCGAAACCGACAAAGTTCCCATCGTCACGCCCAATTCCTTTGCGATATCTGTTTGTTTACGTGACTCATTAAGCCCCACCTGAACAATCGTATGCAATTCTTTAACGGTTAAATCAGAAAATTTTGATTTTTTAAGTGCTTTTTCTTCTAAATCTTGTTTCTTATTGAACATATCCATGACATCAATCACAAAAGCATCCAATTGTTCATTATCCATTCCCGCACTCCTTTTTTTATTGTTTGAATATCAAACTATTTGATGTTCAAAGTATAAAATCTCACGATTTAAAAGTCAACGAAATACCCATATTTTAAAATCAATCTGACTACTGAAAGTTGACACTGCATTCGATAATGCGATGGGGATGCGATTTGTGGATGTGTTAAAATATTTGATAAAAAGCAAAAAGCCCATTATCAAAATGGGCTAATTTTATAGTTAGGTGATTAAATAAATCACGATTTTTATTCTAAATCACCGTTTAATCATCTGTTCTACTTTAAAACTACCTGCTGTAAATAGAATAAGTCCCATAAGTATGACGAGTGGCACATAGAGATGATATTGCCCTGTATCCAGAGCAGTGACCATTAGATGCATCGGTGAAATAAACAAGAACGGTTCGAGTACTGAATTCGATGACCCGGCCATCGGTAAGATGATTAATACTAACATGATAAGAAAACTAATGACATTTAAAGTAAGCTCGTTACGGATATATCTAAAAAGACAGAGCATGAGGCCAGAAATATAAATACTCATGGCTGCAATCTGTACAATGACAATGCCAATTTCTTTTAGAGGGACACTAGTAACAATAGCACCGATCAGACTTGCACTGCTAGCAAGTAAAAATGTAGCTAAACTGAAGCCAAATAAAATGGACCCCATGACGATCCAAGAATTACCGTTTGAAGCAATAGATCGTTTTAAAACACCCATTTTACGCAATTGACCTAATGCCCAAGTTTGAAGGCTCCCGCCAAAAAGCATGTACATTAAAACCATCATGCTGATCAATTTGATATTATCGCCAACTTCAACAGACGCAAAATTCAAAACAGGTTCTGGTTTCGTTGGAATAGCTAGCTGATTGATGCCATAATCATTCAGAACTTGTTCCTCCACATAATCTTGAGTCGCTTTCGCCCAATCGCCTTGGAAAATAATGTCTTCATTTTCTCCATTTAAAGATTTTATTTCAATGGGATCTTGTGGATAATTTTCAGGTATGACATATAGAGTAGCTACCTCTCTATTTTCCAGTTGATCGATTGCTTTATCATAATTACTCTCCATTAACGCATCATATATATCTGGCAATCTCTTTAATATAGGTTGTGCGGTCTCTGATTGATTGACGATGATGAAATCTTGTGTAGCTAATCCATTGGTCGATTGGGTAAATACACCAAACATAATGACCATGACTAAAGGAAGGCCAAAGGTCATCCCAACATATACAGGATTTTTTAAAATATGTTTAGCATGAAATACAATGAGATGCCATAAATTCATTTAAGCCACTTCCTTTCGTTGTTTTATAATAATGGTAACGAAGTGAGTCAGCAGTCCCATTAGTAATAAAGAAATTAATAAAGGAAAGTAAGGACGAATCTGTCCCGTTTTAAAATAAGTAATCAGAGGTTGCTGCACCAGTCGGTTGATCGAATTATTTTTAAACCATTCGCCGACAGCCCCTCCGAATATATCGTGTATCGGAAATTGCATAAATACAAAATAACCGAGCCAAATGATTAACGATATAGCTGGCAACCATTTTGCAGGGAATAATGCTTGCAGCAACTTAAAAATGCCTAAACATGCAAAACTGAATACAAATAACCATAAAAGATAACCGATGATTGATCCAGTAAAAGTGGTCGTATCAATGAGGCGCCAAGTTAAAATATAAAAGATTCCACCGGAAATAATTAATAAAATACTCGCAATGGTTTCATATATTGTCCGTTGACTGATAGATAGTGGTAATGATAAGATTCTTTGACGATACCCCTTAAAACGTTCATCACTCATGATGGTGGCTTCTGACATTAACAACATAATCAATGCATTAAAAATATTGATTAAAGAATAGTATTGAGCAGAGGTAATCGTCTGAGCAGATGTGTGCATTTCTTTTTGGCTTGCTTGTAAATAGATTGCTGTTTGTTCTGCTATTCGACTAATTATCTCTTCAGCACGATTGCCAGCTGTTTTTGAAATACTAGACTGTTTAAGCGCCACCTGCTCGAATTGCTGGATAATCTTTGCTAATAATTGTGCCTGGCTTTGGGAAGCTCCTCGTTCGACTTGTATTGTAACGGGTTGGTCGGTAAAATTTTTACTGTAATCTGCGGGTATTTCTAAATGAAAATCAGCATCTTTTGCGTCGGATATTTGAATATAATCTGCCAATGCTTCGCTCATTAAATAACTTTTAAGCGTCTCAGCCATTTCTCCCTTGTCGTTACTCTCAATAGATATCGTCATTTGTTCTGGCACATACTCTGGCTGATAAGCAGAATTAAAAGCAAAAGCAAAAAACAGACTAAAACCAAGTGGAAGTAACCACATACTGAAAGCGATGCTTGTGATACTTCCCTTTGTGATAACCCATTCCCCTTTTAAATAGTTTAGTAAATAGCTCATTCAATCACACTCCATCCCGTAATGTTTTACCTGTCAATTGAATGAAAGCTTCTTCTAAACTAAGGTCCTCTCGCTGCAAAGTTTTTAACTCAACAGATTCTTGTTGTAAATGTGACAGTAAATCATGTGTTTGAAAAGCAAGCGGATCGACAATTAAATGGTAAGTAGTATCTTCCTCTACTACTTGATGTACCCCATTAATTTTTGATAGATTTTCAGCTAAATTAAGCGTTGGTTGAACGATTTCAACAAGCCATTTTACTTTATCTTGAACCATCATTTTAATTTGATTTTGACTACCATAAGCTACTTGTTGTCCATTATCTAAAATAAATATCCGGTCGCAGAGCGCCTCCACTTCTTCCATATAATGTGAAGTATATAAAACAGTCGTCCCATGTTCTTGGTTTAATTGGCGGACGAGATCGAATATTTTCCGTCGTGATTGTGGATCCACTCCCACAGTGGGTTCATCTAAGATCAAAAGTTTAGGTTGGTTCAATAGCGCGACTGCGAAATTTAACCGCCTTTGCATGCCACCGGAGAATTGGGAAACTTTCTTTTTATTTTCATCCTTCAGTTCGACCGCTTCTAGACACCAAACGACTGCTTCTCTTAATTGTTGGCCCGACATATTTTGTAAATAACCAAAATATTCTAAATTTTCACGAGCAGATGCTTGTTCAATTAAAGCAATTTCCTGTGGCACTAACCCAACTTGCTTACGGACAGCGACGACTTGTTTAGGTACCTCATAGGAATCGATAAATACTTGACCACCATCTGCTTTTTGTAACCCCATCATAATATCGATTAAGGTTGATTTACCAGCTCCATTCGGTCCAATTAAACCAAAAATTTCTCCTGATTCAATTTCAAATGAAACATTATCCAGAACGGTTTTTTGGTTAAATTGTTTATAAATATCATTGATAATAATTTGACTCATAATTTTCCCTCCCCTTGATTTGTTAAAGCTAGTTTACATCGGATTGACTCGCTTTCATACCCACCTAGGTCATTTGTGGAGTGACTTAAGTCATTTTATGCATAATAAAAAGGCTAGCTATTGCTAACCTTGTATAAGTGAGTGGCGACTTGCATGGCCTGCACTAATCGATTTTATGTCTATTTGACAACGAGTATTGAGCGATTAATCTAGCGCAATCCCTTTTCAAAGGCAAAAATTGCCAGTTGGGTGCGGTCGCGTAAGTTTAATTTATGCAAAATGATCGTAATGTTATTTTTAATCGTCCCGATGGACAAAAATAATTCATCAGCAATCTCCTGATTGCTTAAGCCCGTTGCGACGAGCTGAATGATTTCCATTTCCCGTGGTGTGAGTTGGTATTGGTCCGGATCAAAATTTATCGATGATTGGGGCGAGAGGCCAATTTTATCATTAAGTTGACCATCGAAAACTAAATTGCCTTCTAGAACTGTGTGAATAGCACGAATAATTTCCTGGTGCCCCGTATCTTTTAACAAATAGCCCGATGCCCCGGCTTGCATGGCGCGACTAATGTAGTCAGCGTCTTGAAAGGTCGTCAGCATGATAATTTTAATGTTTGACTGATAATTTTTAATTAATTGGACGGCTTCAATCCCATCAGATTTTGGCATCCGAATATCCATCAAGACACAGTCGACCGAATGTTGCCGGACAAAATTGTAGGCAACCTGACCATTCTCAGCCTGTCCGACAACTTCTATCTGGCCTTGTCCGTCTAGCATCAAACTGAGACCCGTTCGAATCAACTGCTCGTCGTCGACAATCAGCAATTTTATATTATTATTCATCCCATTGTCTCCTCTCCATAACTAGACGCGTTTGAAAACCACGATTAGTTTGGCTAAAATGAGCAACTTTACCGCCAGCCAATTGAATGCGCTCCTTCATTCCAGTTAAACCGACAGAGGGGATTATTTTGTCTGTCCCCTGCCCATTATCTTGGAGGGTTAAAATTATTTCATCATATGTGTAGTGCAACTGAATATGGACTTTCGTTGCTTCTGCATGTTTCATGACATTCGATAAAGTCTCCTGTAAAGCCCGATATAGGGCTTCTTGCTGGATTGGTGTAATTTGGAACGTCGCATGGTTGTAATTAAAATCAGCTCGAATGTGCGTCTGCTGATTAAAATTTGCCACAATTTGTTGGCATTGTTCTATAAAGGCAATGGCTTGGTAATTTTCAGGTTTTAAATCATAGATGGCTGACCTAACTTCATCCATCCCCGTTTTAGTAAATTCGCGTAATTGACCTGCCATCTTGGCTAGTTGGGGTTGATGGTTGCGATGAGCTAATACAGTTAAAGCCTCCAATTGAATTATTAAAGTCGATAATGTATGGCCGATTGAGTCGTGCAAGTCCCGCGAAATACGATTGCGTTCTTGCAATATCTGGATCGCTGCACTCGCTTCTTTATCGGATAAAAAAGTTTGTTGCTGTTTCTCAATCTGATTCAATAGTATACTTTGCTGTCGCAATTGCTGAGTCAACACCTGATTTTGATTTTGATAATGATGGGTAAGAATAATTACACTTAGTAAGCTAATCAATAGAATAACTTGACTAGCAACTAAACTATTAGTAATCAAATAAGTCGTTGCCAAAGATAGACAGACTAGAATAACCATTGCCAAATATTTTTTATAATCAGTTAAATTCGTTAATACATCAATCATTAAACTTGCCAACAAATACGGCTGAAGCGATTGTGTTTGATAAATTGTCGCTATTAAAATAATGATTGCGCCGAATAATAAAATCATTTTACTGGCACGTTGATGACTATAAAACCATAACAATTGGCAAATGAGTAAAAGTATAAGCACCGGAATAAAATCGGTTAGCTGGTTACGATTGATGATCATTTCTGCAAAGGTCACACCAAATAATAGATATTGAATCAGTCGCATCGCTTGCCTCCTTCTTTTTACATATTTTATCATAGTGTGCGAACTCTGGTATACTACTAATATCGTAACATTTTTGGAGGTACGAAAATGAAATTAAAAACAGAATCAAAGTTTAAATTAAAGATAAAACCAGTTTATGCAGATTTATTAGGCGAGGAGGTGCCAGCAGACTTTTCAGGTAAAGCGAATAAGTATTTGCCATTACTGCAAGCAGATGGTTCTGGCACCATTTTTTACGGACTAGGAAAGTCTACTGACAGCGACCGTGAATTGATTAACACATTTTATCAATTAGCAAAACGATTGAAACAATTAGATATTGCCGAGTATCAATTAGTTTTGCCAGAACATTTAATGGCGGAAGATACACGAATCGGCTATGCTTTGGAAGGATTGATGCAATCAGAGTATCAATTTAATACATATAAAACCAAATCCGAAGAGATGACTGAACCCGTCGTTCACACCAATGAGTCGACCATTGTTCAAGTATACTCAGAAACAGTATCATTAATCCAAGGTATTAATGTGTCGCGCGATTTAATTAACACACCGGCTAATGATCTCTATCCAGAAACTTTAGCCGACCAAGTGGTCGATTTATTTGCAGATTCAGCTGTTGAAGTGGAAGTACTCGATAAACAAGCGATTGAATCAATCGGTATGCATGCCTTGCTAGCAGTTGCCCAAGGTTCAGACCGCGATCCGCGTGTCATTATTATTCGCTATCAAGGCAATCCCGATTCAGAGGATCAATTAACTTTAGTCGGTAAAGGAGTCACGTATGATTCAGGTGGTTATGCCATTAAATCTGCGGGCGGCATGGCATCAATGAAATCAGACATGTCCGGTGCAGCCAGTGTCGTCGGCACGATTCATGCCTTAGCAAACAACAATGTAAAAACAAATGTGGTTGGCATTATCGGTGCGGTTGAAAACTTAATTTCAGGAGCCGCCTTTAAAAATGGTGATATTATTTCATCCTTAAAAGGTAGCTCGATTGAAGTCGGAAATACCGATGCAGAAGGCCGCTTAGTATTGGCGGATATACTGTATTATGCAAGCCAAGAATGGCCAGGCCAACCGATGGTCGATATCGCCACACTAACCGGTGCTGTCGTTGTTGCTCTCGGTACCCAAGTAACAGGTTTAATGGGGAATCAGTCAGACTTAACGAATCAAATTTTATCCGCTAGCGAAATTGCGGATGAAGATACATTTGAACTTCGTATTTTCGATGTTCACCGCGATCAAATTAAATCAAAAGTTGCCGACATTGCCAACTCCGCTAAGGGTGGTGCAGGCAGTCTCACTGCAGGGGCATTTTTAGAACACTTTGTAAATGGACAACCATGGGCTCATTTAGATATTGCGGGAACGGCCTTTGCTTCAAGTGGACGTCGCTATCTACCAGATGGTGCGACCGGTCGTCCAGTGAAAACTTTATATCATTTAGCGAAATATATGGCAAAATAGAATATTTCAGCGTCCAACCATATTAGATGTTGAGCGCTGATTTTTTATTTAAACACAAAAAAACTCCCCTTAAAAAATTTCTTTTAAGGAGAGCGTATCAATATGAAGTCTTATTTTATGAAAGATATTCTGCTTGAAAAGCATCTAATAATGCGCGCGCCTCGTCGCTCGTCTCAGTTTCCATCAAGGCAATGCGTAAATCATTAGCTCCTTTGAAACCACGAATATAAATTTTAAATGAGCGGCGCAATGCTTTGAATGGTTTCGGAGAATACTGATCAAATTGGTCTAAATGATAGCGGAATAAGTCAATCAATTCGACCGCATCATGTTCACGCGGTTCTTCTTCGAAAGCAAAAGGATTCGTAAAGACTCCTCGGCCAATCATCACCCCATCGACACCATATTTTTCAACGAGTTCTGCCCCGACTTGTCGATTCGGGATATCCCCATTGATCGTCAATAAAGTATGTGGCGCAATCTCATCACGAAGCGCTTTAATTTCGGGAATCAATTCCCAATGTGCGTCCACTTTAGACATTTCTGTTTTCGTACGCAAATGAATGGTTAAATTCACAATGTTTTGACGTAACAAATGTGCGAGCCATTCTTTATATTCATTGACATCCGCATGGCCTAGACGCGTCTTCACTGATACAGGCAGACCGCCTTCTTTGGCTGCCGCAATCAATTCAGCTGCACGTTCCGGTCTGAGAATTAATCCCGCACCACGGCCATGTTTAAATACATTCGGCGCCGGACAACCCATATTGAGGTCAACGCCTTTGAAGCCCATCTCTTTCATGCCAATTGCCATCAGACGGAAATGTTCCGGAACATCGCCCCAAATGTGCGCCACTATCGGCTGTTCATCTTCGGTAAAGGTCAAGCGTCCTTGTAAACTATTGATTCCCTCTGGATGGACATAAGATTGTGAATTGGTAAATTCCGTAAAAAAGACATCCGGACGCGCAGCTCGTTGAATTACATGACGAAAAGCAACATCTGTCACGTCTTCCATCGGTGCTAAAATATAAAAGGGACGCGGTAACGTCTCCCAAAAATTATCCGTCATTTTAATCTCCTCTCCTTATAAGCTCAAATATCTTACCATAATTTTGGCAGTCAATTCAATAGGCTCGCTCGAATCATCTGAGAGAATCGAAAATTGAGCATGGCATCTACTACGGTTTTCCGCAGTATGTTATAATGAGAGAAATATGAGAATAGGAGTTGTCAACATGTCATCTAGTGAATATATTAAACAAGTCATCAATGATTTAGAAGAAAAACATCCACATCAAACCGAATATCTCCAAGCCGTCCATGAGGTCTATGAATCCATTCAACCCGTCCTCGATGCGCATCCTGAATATGAGAAAGAAGCCATCTTAGAACGGATTGCGACACCAGAACGTCTTATCAGCTTCCGCGTTACTTGGCAAGACGATGAAGGTCAAGTCCATGTCAACAATGGTTACCGCGTTCAACATTCATCCGTCAATGGCCCTTATAAAGGCGGTACACGCTTCGATCCATCAGTCAATCCGTCAATCTTGAAATTCTTAGCCTTTGAACAAACCTTTAAAAATAGTTTAACGGGCTTACCTTTAGGTGGCGGAAAAGGTGGTGCGGACTTCGATCCTAGAGATAAGTCCGATGCAGAAATTATGCGCTTCTGTCAAGCTTATATGACCGAACTTGCTAAATATATTAGCGAAGATGAAGATATTCCAGCCGGTGATATTGGCGTTGGCCACCGTGAAATTGGATATTTATACGGCCAATATAAACGCCTCCAAGGAGTCCAATTAGGTGTACTCACTGGAAAACCGGTTCTCGCTCACGGTTCACTCGGCCGTACCGAAGCAACAGGTTATGGGATTCTTTATTTCACTCAAGAAGTTCTTAAAGCCCACAATGATACGCTTAAAGACAAACGCGTCTTAATTTCTGGTACCGGAGCAGTCGGATTATACGCGATTGTCAAAGCGATCGAACTTGGCGCAAAAGTCGTTGCGATTGCGAACCTTTCTGGAACGCTTTATGATCCAGACGGACTGGACGGCGAAACATTATTGAAAGTAATCGTCGATCCAAATGTCGATTTAGCAGAATATTTAAATTATCATGATACGGCGACACTTTATAAACAGGCGATCTGGGCATGTGATATCGATGCAGATATTGCGATTCCATGTGCAACTCAAAATGAATTGTCTGTAGAACATGCGCAAAATCTCGTCGATCATGGCATCCGCTATGTTATCGAAGGCGCAAATATGCCATCAACAGCAGACGCAGTCCAATGTTTCCGCGACAATGACATTATCTTTGCGCCAGGAAAAGCAGCCAATGCCGGTGGTGTCGCTGTTTCAGGTTTAGAAATGTCGCAAAATGCGCAACGTCTCCAATGGACTTTCGAAGAAGTGGATAAGCAATTACAACACATTATGGCAAGCATCTTCCAACACATTGTCGACACATGTGAAGAATACGATCTCGGTTATGATTATGCGAGTGCGGCAAATATTTACGCCTTCAAACGCATCGCAGAGCTTGTACAAATTCAAGGAATTGTGTAATTGACATTCATTAGATTTAAATAGCTAAATAAACTACCCCCAAAAGTTAGAGTCAAGACTAACTTTTGGGGGTAGTTTTATGACAAAATATAAAGCTATTAATTTAAACTAAATTTGTTCGCTCAAACCAATCCCAAATCATTTGCCAAGCGATTTCTGGTTGATCATAATTAAGAATCGAATGACCCTGGTCATGAACGAGACCAAATTCTACTTG
>JBHWOV010000153.1:0-5970 GCA_043424535.1 Aerococcaceae bacterium | reverse complement strand
TTAAACCGGCTCTAGATGCTTTGGGATTCCATTCTCTCACTGCGATTGGCTTCTTTTCTAGTGCAGCGGTTTTAACGATGTCCATTGTTTCGATTTATAAACAGGTGCGTGGTGGTTTTGAAGTTGATTTTCAAAAATTATTAGCCATAGCATTAGGTAGTATTTTTGGTGGCATGATAGGAGATCGTTTATTTGTTTATTTGACCAATCTATTTCCAAATGAATCCACTGTTAATTTGATTCAAATAGTGGTGATGATTATTGTCTTAGGAGCCTCTATCCTTTATTCAAGAGGGGAACAAAATAGTCTTTATAAATCTGGTAATGCTTGGTATTTATTTGTCAGTTTATTTCTAGCTATCATTTCAACATTACTAGGAATTGGTGGTGGGCCAATTAATGTCGCAGCTTTTATTTTAATGTTTGGACATTCGACAAAAGCAGCAACAACCTATTCAATTTTCATTATTTTCTTCTCTCAAATAGCTAAACTTTCGACAATCGGTCTGACAACTGGTTTCGGTGGCTTTGATTTAACAGTATTGGTAGCAATTCTTCCGGCCGCTGTAATTGGTGGTTATGTAGGATCTACATTAAACCAAAAAATGACGGATGATCAAGTTAATATAGCTTATCAGCTCATTACTTCTGGTGTATTATTATTAAATATATATAATGGTATTCAAATATTATTTTAAACCTTACAGGCGATGCGCTCAATGTGTGTCGCCTTTTTTTATTGGTTGCGAAAGTCTATTCTAGAAAGGTCCATTGGCTGAAAGAGTTTTCCATGTTATAATTTTTATGAAGCGTTTTCGAAGTATAATGAATGATGTAGGTTAATCATATGAGTAAATATAAGAATACAAAATAAAAAGGAGAAAGAGGGACGCCCATGCCTGAGACACGATTGACAAAAGAAGAAACCTTAACAGAAATTATTAATTTACAGGCAATTACCCAATTGCCTAAGGCAACAGAGCATTTTATTAGTGATTTGCATGGTGAGTTTGAAGCATTTGATCATATTATGCGGAACTGTTCAGGGGTTGTTAGTGTAAAAGTTAATGACTTGTTTCGCAAAGAAATGTCCGAGAAGGAGCGAGAAGCTTTTAGTTTCCAAATATATTATCCAGAAGAGTTGATTGTAGGAGTCGAGCGAACACATGATGAATGGCTCATTTTATTAGATCGTCTCGTGCGAATGACTCGTTATGCCTCAACTAAATATACCCGCTCAAAAGTTCGTAAAGCACTTCCGAAACAATTCGCATATATCCTTGAAGAATTATTATATCAATATGATGAAAAAGATAATAAGGAAATGTATTACGAATCGATTTATGAAAGTGTCATCCAACTTGGATTAGTTGAGTCGTTTTCAGTTGTATTAACGGATTTGATTAAACGATTTGTGGTTGATCATCTACATGTATTGGGAGATATTTATGACCGAGGTCCTAATCCTGATTTGATCATGGATCGCTTAATGGAGTTTCCGTCACTTGATATTCAATTAGGAAACCACGATATTATTTGGATTGGTGCTGTTTCAGGTTCTTATGCGTGTATGGCAAATGTATTGCGCATTAGTCTAAGATATGGACATGTAGATTTATTAGAGAAAGGCTATCAAATTGATTTGACACATTTGAAGCGTTTTGCAGAAAAATATTATGATGCCAATACTGAATTTGAGCCTCGTGGAGATATGGTAGACGAATTAAGTGAAGGCGAAAAGTTGGATATTTCTAAGATGCAACAAGCGATGTCAATTATGCAGTTTAAATTAGAAGAAAAGGTTATTAAACGGCGTCCAGAATTTGAAATGGACCATCGTCGCTTATTAGGAAGATTATCTGAGGATCGTCAGACAATCCAATTAAATGAAGGCGAATTTCCAATTCAAAATGGCTGCTTCCAATTAGTAAATCCTGAGCATCCTGAGCAATTAACTTTTGAGGAAGAGCTTGTTTTATTAGACTTAATGCATCAATTTCAGTCATCAGAACGCTTGAAGGAACATGTAGACTTTTTAGTGCATTACGGGCGACTGTATCACCGTAAAAATGGGAATCTATTATTTCATGGCTGTGTTCCATGCGAAGAGAATGGAGAATTTAAATATTTATCCGTTGGTGATCAAAAGCTTGGTGGACGTAAATTAATGGATTATTATCAGGAACATATTTTTAAAGCCTATGTCTTTCCAGATATACATGATGACTTATCAACAGATATTCTTTGGTATTTATGGTGTGGTGATGCATCTAACTTATTTGGTAAAGATACAATGAAGACATTTGAACGCTATTTCATTGAAGATAGTTCAACGCATAAAGAAAAACAAAATTCTTATTATACATTGCGAAATGACGAAGAATTTTGTCTGAATTTATTAAATGAATTTGGCCTTGAAGATACGGGCTATATTATAAATGGGCATACCCCTATTAAAGCGATGGAAGGTGAAAATCCAGTCAAAGCAAATGGGAAAATGTTAGTTATCGATGGTGGTTTATCAAAAGCGTATCAAAAAGTAACTGGTATTGCTGGCTATACTTTGATTGATAATTCTCATGAAGTCTATTTGGTCGCTCACGAGCCATTTACTAGTCGAGAAGAGAGTATTGAACACTATCGTGATATTTTACCGAGCAAATATGTCGTGAAGAAACGATTACAACGAGCAAAAGTTGCTGATACTGACACGGGTTATGATATTCAATTAGAAATTGACTCATTAAAAGCGAATCATTAAAAAACAATCCCTAGCGCATCTTAAATATAAGTGCGCTAGGGATCTTTTATGGTTAATGTACATTTCGAACGACTAAAATTTGGAATTGTTTGTCGATGATTTCGGCTTTACCGTAATCAATCATAGAACCGATAATATGTTTATCATTATCGCTATTTTCTACATCTAATAAATTTTCATAGTAATCTTCTGATTCTAATGAACGCTTAATTTCGAATGCTTCATTTAAATGATCAATATATGATTGAGGAATGACATCATTATATTCAGAACTGACTAGAATAGCACTCGATTCTTCATCAGAACGAACGGTAACATTGATGGTAGTCATACCTAATTCAAAATAAATATCCATTAAGTGGCGGGCAATTGAAGTAATTTTACTCTGTTCTTGTTGCTTTGTATTCATTTTGTCTTAACCTCCTTGCATCGGTTATCATATCTAAAATTGGAACAAAGATCGCAGCAACGAATCCAGCAGAAAAGCCATTATTGTATAGATTAACTCCTGCATGGAGTGGTGCGACATTTACAACCGTTGCATAATGAATGAATCCAGCCAAAAATCCTGGTATAAAACCATAATGTCCTGTAATAGGAGCTAAGGCTGTACCGAAAAGTGCACCTAAAAGGGCAGCATTTGTATCTGGTCCACCACCCGTTATTAAGGAAGCAACAAAAACTCCCAACATAACAGGTGGAGCATTTTTAATATGTTTACCAAAAGCTGAAAACCCTACGACTGTCAAAATACCTCCCATTGTCGGCCCTGTTAGATTGCCATTGATTAAGATGACATAAAATGTAGAGATCAATCCCATCAGTCCCATATTTAATAAGACAACTTCAAATCCATAAATATGAATAAAATCAGCGACGAGCCTTCCGGAATTATCGAGTAAATTTCGGTATTGTTGGAATGAATATTTCGACCGATAGACTAAAATAAGACCAATGATAGTAAATAATGTCCAACCAATTAAAACAACCGTATTTAAAATTGGCGTCGGTTCTGTAAAAATTATCGAGACATTTTCAATTTCATAATTGAAACTTCTCATTAATCCAATCGCAATCATACCGATAAGACCAGTAGTAAATCCAACATTATATAAGTTGAATCCACTATGAAAACGTAATGTACTTGCAGCTAATGGAGGGATAATAAAACCGATGAGTATGCCTGCACATATACCTAATCCCATGCCTAATAATAAAGGCAGATCTAAGCCGAAAGTAATATATGAAACAAAAGGACCTAATGATGTTCCATATAATGCAGGCAAAATATTTTTTTCAAAAGGTTGCTTTGTATATACACTATTTAAATAGACACCTAAAGTAATAGGAATACTATTGTAAATATTTTTACCAAAAAAAGCGAAACCAGCCATCAAAAAAAGAGCAGCAATAATTGATCCAGACATATCTAAATCTAGGCGATAAATTAAAGCCGTATAGATTAACAAAATCAAAGCACTATTAGCAAAAGACCCGCCAGGACCTCCAATAACAAAATAATCTGTCGTTAAATTAGAGGGTGAGGTGATTATATTGAATAGGCCTTCAAATACCTCCTGAGGGGTGGAGACGATAAAAACAGGAATAATCAGTACGAGAAATAAGGAGAAAACAAGCACATAACTTCGACGATTAATTGATCTTTTTTCCTGCTCTTGTCCTTCAATTTCATAGCGACGACGTTTGAGTTCTTGATCTAATTGATTCATGATGAGTGTGAACCTCTAAGATAAATAATCATTAGTGGCGAGCCACTGAGCTTCTTCTGCCGTCGATTCTCTGCCAATTTGTTTATTTCTAGTCGGATAACGTCCAAATTGATCAATAATCTCTTTGTGGGCATGTGCATGTTTTAAATTTTCTTCCCATTCTTCATATTGGCTAAATAGCTCAATCGATTGTTTTTGGATCGCTCGAGATTCGGCATGCATATATGGCATGATAGAAAACAATTGCCATTCTTTAGGTAAATCACGAAATCCGGACTGTTTTTGTATTTCTTGTGCGAGAACGAGAGCCATATCATCACTAGAATAAGCGCGTCCATCTTCTCTATATAAGTTACGTGAAAATTGATCAAGTACGATAATTTCTGCGACACGTCCAGCTAAATCACGGCGCCAAGGTTCTAATTCACCAGCTTTTGCTTGTTGATTAATGGTGGCAAACCGATCATGTATCGTTTTATCAACTTGATCATCTTGAATAAACCATTGTTCCGGCGTCAGTTCTTGAAACCAAAAATCTAAAACCTCTTGATAATCTGCCATTTTAAAACTCCTTTAGATTAATTTTATTTATTATAACATGATGTTTTTCAAAAGAGTAATGAGTAATCAGTATTTATAAGGAAGTTGTGCTATATACAAAAGAACCCCCATCTCGATGCTTTCAAGATGGGGTATTATCATAATCCGTCAATTTTTATTCATCACTAGATCATTATGAATTAGAGAAGCTCGATAATGTCTGGGGCAGGTTGGCTGACGATTTCTTCTCGTGTTAAGAGTGTTAATGTGCGGCTGAATGTTTCTTGTGACATGCCTAGATAAGAAGATAGGTCTTTTTTAGTGGATGGCAATTTTACTTCACGCGTATTTTGTTTTTTGGATTGATCTTCCAGATATTGTAATAAACGATTACGTGCAGATTCTCCCGTCAATGAGATCATATGCTCCTGTGTATCTTCTAGACGTTCACTTAAAGTGGCTAATAATTCAAGTGCAATTTGAGGATTTTTTGCCACAATGGCTTGGAAATCCTTTTGTCTTAGACAGCAAACAGTTGTTTCTTCAATTGCTACTGCATAATTATTGCTCGTTGTATTATGGAAGAGTGAACGCTCACCAATGAAATCTCCCGCTTCTAATATTGAAATTGTGTGTTCTTTGCCATCGCTAGATAGGCGATAAATTTTAATGGCTCCCTCTTGAATGAGATAAAGCGTTTGTCGTTCATCTCCTGCCTGATATAAATGATCTCCGATGTTTAATTTCTTTTCATAGATTTCACTTTTGATTAATTGAATTTGTTCAGTCTCTAAAGACTGAAATAAGGGATTTGTATTAATGCAATATCAGTAAAAATTATTTTGAGGTGAATGATACAACTAAATCCTCCTTTTACGACAGAATAAAATGGATTCATTATAGATAAGAATAAAAAGTGTTATTATGGATACGATTTTA
>JBHWOV010000152.1:0-6149 GCA_043424535.1 Aerococcaceae bacterium | reverse complement strand
TTCTGATGAGGAAAAAGAAGAAAAAGGGACATTGGCATATATTGAAAATATTTTAAAAAGCTTGCCTCAAGATCAACTGCATTCAGTACAATTATCAATAGATGGTGGGACTTTTGAGAATTATCAAATATCTCATTTTTATGCTTTATTAACTAATTATTATGGTAATATTAGATTAACTCAATCTAAAATGGAGATTAATGATGGAGAAATTCTGTTAGTATTACTGACAAATGCTGAATTAAAGGCCAAGCTCCACTTAATTAAACATTTGGCGCTAGGAAATCTTGGAGATAATGAAAACATCTTATTATTACGGGCAAAGAAATTTAAATTAGAAGTGGAAGGTGATCATTTAATAATGGACATTGATGGTGAAGAAGGACCAAAACCACCTATCGATGTGGAAGTTTTAGAAAAACATATTACGATTTATAAATCGAAACATGAATAATAAGGTAATTATAAGAAGACCATATTAGATAAATGTTTCGCGATAGCAATAAAATGTTAAATTAGAATTTTTTAAAAAATTTATGGGTTGAGTCAATGAGTTTACGTTGATAAAATATTGAAATTGTGGAGGATACTATGAAATTATTCAAACAATTGTTTTTGATTTTATTATTTTCCTTGTTAGGAGAAATTATAGCTGTATTTATCCGTGGAATTATTGCGATTCCTGGTAGTGTTATTGGAATGTTATTATTGTTTTTAGCATTGCATAATAATTGGGTCAAAATGGAACAAATCGAAGAAGTGGGAACTTGGTTAACAGATAATATGGCGATCCTATTTGTGCCAGCTGGGGTAGCATTATTAACTCACTTTGGGATATTAAGTGATGTTTGGTGGCAATTACTTATCATCATTATTGTAACAGTAGCAATTACGATGGGATTTGTTGGTCTCCTAGTCCAAAAAATGTCCCGAAACAATAGAAAGGAGACCAATAATCATGACAACCGTGCTTAGTTCACCAATCATTTGGCTGGTTTTAACAATCGGCATCTATTTAGCGCTAGCAAAAGTTCAAGCAAATATTAAATCTAAAATATTAAAACCTTTTGTTAATCCATTACTTTTGTCCATTATCGTTATCATCATTATATTAATTGTTTTTGATATTCCATATGAAATGTATTATAATGGGGGACAATATTTATCACTATTTGTCACTCCAGCAACGGTTTCCTTGGCAATCAAACTTGAAAAATCATACACTTATCTAAAACGATATATGAAACCAGTTATCATTGGTATCGTTAGTGGTGCCATTTTACATACAGTATTAATTGTTTTATTCGGATTATTATTTAACTTTGATTTTGAGATGATTGCGACTTTATATCCTAAATCCATTACCACAGCGATAGCGGTAGATGTATCACAATCGATGGGTGGTTTAGTTTCCTTAACAGTGGCTATCGTTGTTGTTACTGGTGTTGTAGGGAATGTTATTGCTGAATCAGTATTAAGAAGCTTAAAAATAACGGATCCAGTTGCTCAAGGTATTGCGATAGGTACTTCAGCTCATGCAGTCGGTACTTCTAAAGCGATTCAAATGGGTGAATTGCAAGGGGCAATGTCTAGTTTAGCCATTGTCGTAACAGGAATCGTGATGGTATTATTAGCTCCTGTAATGGGGGTTGTCTTGCAGTGGATTTTCTAATTTAATAGCACTCATTATGAAATAAAAATTAAAATGCCCTTTTAAATAGCATTTGCTGTTTAGAGGGCATTTTATCTAGATAAAATCTATTAATTAAAATAACTAGCCAGTGAAAAGAAAAGTGAAATAAATAATGATCCTACAAATGAAATAAGGATTAGGATAACTAAAATTTTCACTAATTGATCTTTTCTATTTTTTTTCTTTTGTTCTTTACGTTCTTTTTTCATGATGATTCCCCTTTATAAAACAATATCGTTATTTTACCGAACAGTATAGAAAAAAGCAATTTTGATGGAAAAGATGTAAATTAACACTTTAATGAATGAATATTTACAAACAGATGATAATCTAGCAATAACTATTAAAATAGTGTAAAATTAATAAGAGTAGAGAACAAAAAAGGAGGAACATTCATTGACAGAAAAAGAAAAACAACGTGTGCTCGTCATTGAAGATGAAAAGAATTTAGCGAGCTTTGTCGACCTTGAATTACAACATGAAGGTTATGAAACAGCTGTCTGTCATGATGGGCGAAGTGGTTTAGAAATGGCACTTGAAGAAGATTGGGATGTCATTTTACTAGACTTGATGCTTCCGGAATTAAATGGCCTTGAAGTATGTCGACGTATTCGTCCGATCAAAGATACACCGATTATTATTATGACTGCCAGAGATAGTGTGATTGACCGTGTTTCAGGTTTAGATCAAGGAGCAGACGACTATATTGTTAAACCATTTGCGATTGAAGAGTTACTCGCACGGTTACGCGCATTATTCCGTCGTATTGATCATGAAGAAGAACAAAGAGCACAACACCAACCAACGGTTAATTACCGTGACTTATCCATTGAAAAAGCAAATCGTATTGTTCGCCGTGGTGATGAAATCATCGATTTAACAAAGAGAGAATACGAATTGTTATTATTCTTAATGGAAAATATCAATATGGTCATGTCTCGTGAGGTTTTATTAGAAAAAGTTTGGGGCTATAAATCTGAAGTAGAGACGAATGTCGTTGATGTCTATATTCGTTACTTAAGAAATAAAATAGACTTACCAAATCAAGATTCTTATATCCAAACCGTACGGGGAACCGGTTATGTGATGAGAACTTAATATGGGCGAGATTAAACAAAAATTAAAACAACCCCTTTCCTTAAGATGGAAATGGGGTATTTTATTATTTCTTATTTCTGCGATTTTAAATGCTTTATTATTATTTGTCTTATATACTTATTCCTCAACAGCTGCTAGAGATGATCTGGAAGCTGAGATGCAACAAGGATTACAGTCTATTTCCAATTATTTAGGAACGTCTAAATCTAGTTTTTTATCTTATGATCAGATGCAAGATCATTCAACAGTTGGACTTCAATTAATTCATAATCAACAACGTTTCTTGTCTAATTTATCGTATTTTGAACATGATCGATATGGGATGATTTTGTTTTCCAATGTGGGAGACATTATTTATCAAACAAAAGAGATGCATGTTGAAGACTTACCCTTAGAATCATCTGTCCAGACAGTTTACGTAAATAATCAAGAAACTATTGGGATTCAACAACCTTTGTCATCTGATACAACAGGAGAAGTTATTGGTGAATTAGTTGTGGTAATGAATCCTACTATTTATCAACATCGTCTCTATGAAACAAATAGGATATTTTTGATTGCGGCGATTGTGATGACGGTCATTTATCTAATTAGTTCATTTTTGATCAGTCATTATTTCTTTAGACCGCTTAATTATTTAAATAGTGCTTTAGATCGAGTAGAAGAGGAGAGTCTCTCTGATATTCGTGTCCGTAAGCCAGCAACGGAAGATGAATGGAGCGATTTAAGTTTACATGTCAATCGTTTACTTGATCGTATCGATTTATATGTGACCAATCAAAAGCAATTTGTTGAAGATGTTTCGCACGAGTTGAGAACACCTGTAGCGATTGTGGAAGGTCATTTGAAAATGTTGAATCGTTGGGGCAAAGATGACCCCGAAGTACTAGAAAATTCTATTTCAGCTTCTTTACAAGAAATGAGTCGGATGAAAAACTTAGTTCAAGAAATGTTAGATCTATCGAGAGCAGATCATGTCGATGTGGATTACCGAGATGAAATTACTGAAATTTATTCTGTAACCAAACAAGTATATGAAAACTTTAATATGTTATATGAGGATTTCGAATTTTACTTAGACATGGATCAAATGGGAAATCAGCCATTATATGTACGGATGTACCGGAATCACTATGAACAAATATTAATTATTTTATTAGATAATGCTGTGAAATATTCACAAGATCGAAAAGAAGTTCTCATTTCTGTGAGTCGCTCCGTAACACAAGTAGAAATCGCTGTTCAAGATTTTGGTGAGGGGATGACGGAAGAGGACAAAAATAAAGTATTTGGTCGCTTTTATCGAGTCGATAAAGCACGCTCCCGTGATAAGGGTGGAAATGGTCTCGGTTTAAGTATTGCAAAACAATTAGTGAATAGCTATCGTGGGGATATTTGGGTTGATAGTGTTGAAAATGAAGGCTCAATTTTCTATATTGATTTACCTATTTTAAAAGATGAAGAAAAAATTGAACAGTTAAAACAATTAGCGAAAAAGAATGATATTTATCGTTAATATCGTTCTTTTGCAAATAAATAAACCTCAGTGTGAATTTTTCACTCTGAGGTTCTTTTTTATTTTCGACGTTGTTTTCCTGCATTTCGTTTTTTATTGTTAACATTTTGTTTAGTAGGAATCAATCGATCCGAATTATCTACTTTTTTTGCTTGTTTTCTCGAACGCTTATATTTTGGAAGTTGTTCATATTTTTCAATTTCAGATTCCATCATTTTTGTTACACGAGGTCTAATAATGTAATTCATAGCCAATTGTTGTATCACCATGAAGACACCACCTGTTAAGAAATAAATTCCTAAACCAGCAACAGACGTCCATGTGATCCATCCTAACATAATTGGATTCATCAACATCATAGATTTTTGAGTTGATGCCGCTTGTGGATTATCTGTTTGAGGTGTTCCTTTTGTAGTTAACCAACCTTGGAAAGCATAAACAACAGCAACTGCGATAACTAATGCGATACTACGTTCACCTAAATGAATTCCTAAGAATGTCGAATTTTGAATTTGTTGTGATGAGCGAATCGCAGCATATACCGCCGAAATAATTGGCATTTGGATGAGTAAAGGTAAACATCCAGATTTCATGCCGCCCATCATATCAATATCATATTTAGAATAGACTTGACGTAATTCACTATTTAAACGCATTTGTTCTTCTGGCGAGTCAGCTTGTTGTAAATCTTCTTGAATCGCATCAATTTCAGGCTGTGCGATTTTCATCTTAGCTTGGGTAATCATTGAACTTTTTGTCATATTGACAGAAGAAGGTAACATAATTAGACGCGTTATAATCGTTATGATGATAATGGCTACTCCATAGTTACCGCCAAAAGTTGTCGCAATCCAATCTAATAGATTAGAAGTAGGGCGTCCTAAATATTCATATACCCAACCTGTTGGATTACCAGCCTGGTCATAAGAGACACAGCCAGAGAGGACAAGTATAGCTACTAATAGTAAGCTTATATAGGCTATCTTTTTATAATGTTTTTTCATAATTTTCACTCCGATTTTTTATCATACTAGACTACTATATATAAAATTGGAGTTTATTTCAATAAGAAACATTGAATTAAGATTAGTAAACAGCTGAAAATTTGTTATAAATTTTATCTGTTGGATATTCTTCGCAATCAATATCATCAATCTGCATTAATCGATGTTGTGGCACTTTGAGAGCATCTATATAAGCACTGATATCGTCACCTTGAGCAATAATCATGACATTGCCATTTGTTTGATTTCTAACTGTTCCTGTAATGTTATATTGATCTGCAAGCATTTTCGCATAATTTCGATAGCCGACACCTTGAACTTTTCCTTGGACAATCAATTTATATGTATTCATTGGGGCTCCTTTCCATTCGAATTTTAGTTATATTAATGATATAATGATTGTTGCGATAGTGTCAAATCTTATGAGGAGGAGAAGAATGGCTCAGACTAAAACAAATTCTAAAAAGAAACAAAAGCGTTCTAATACATATCAAGCTAGCAGTTTATTTTTTGGCCTTTTTCTTTTGTTTCTCAGTTTAATGGCAATGTTTCAATGGGGATTATTAGGAAATATTTTTGTAAATAGTGTTCGATTTATTATGGGAGAATTTTATCCCGTATTTTTTTCTTTTATCATTTTAATTGCCTTACAGTTAATTATTAAAGGCCGTGTCATGAAATTTAAAGGACGAGTTGTTTTTGGAGGACTTCTCTTAACCTTAGTCTTGACAACATTTTTACATTATCAAACATTTTACCCACAACAAGGATCTTGGCAAAATTTAGTTGGAGAGATTTATCAACTTTTCCGTAATGAACTTTTAATGAATCAAGACAA
>JBHWOV010000151.1:0-9807 GCA_043424535.1 Aerococcaceae bacterium | reverse complement strand
TGACTTAAATAAGGTTTTATAAGATAATAAAAATATAAATAATCCTCCAAAGAATATTTTATATTCTGGGAGGATTTTTGTTTGGGAAAGAACAGTAAAATGTATATACAATAAATCGATAATATAAGGGGTATTGCTTTATGATGCGTAAATATTTTGTTATGATAATGATATAAGGAAGGTGTAAGTATGAAAAAATTAAATCATTTCCCAAATCAAGAATTAGAAAAAGATTTTGACTATATCATAAGTATACTTGTCCCATTGGATGCTGAAAATTTAACTTCTGAAAAAGATTCAATTAAATTAAAAAATGGAATAGAAGAAGCACGTGATCAATTAGAAAAAATTGAAGACTCGACAGTGCGTACTCAATTAGAGGAACAATTAGACTCTATCTATCAATTTGAACGTGAGTTATTGGCACATCGAGGCGGTTTAGCATTATATATTACTAAGGATGATATTTATTATTATCATATTGGTAATACGGTTGAATCGCATACTGAAATTAGTAATGAACCTTATATTATGCCTTTAATAAAAGCTTACCAATTTATGAATGATTATCATGTATTGGTCTTAAATGGTGAAGACTTTAAATTATATCAAGGTAATGAAAAGGGAATCAATCCGATTGAGATAGATGATGAAGATGCGCCAGTGACTTTAACTCAAGCCTTAGGCGACGAATTAGAAGGTGGCGAATTAAACCATGGTACCTTCGGTGGACCACGGGGCAGCGGAAGTGTACAAACATTTCATGGCCATAATGACACAAGCAATGAAAAAGAAATTGACCGGGAAAATTACTTCCGTCAAGTAGCACAATATGTGGATGATCATTATTCTAAACAAGATAAAGTTCCATTGATTGTCTATGCTTTACCAGAAAATATCGCTGTATTTGAATCGGTTTCTGATTCAGAATATTTAAGTGATTACACCATTGAAAAAAGTGCTGCCAGCCAAACAGATCAAGAAATAGAGAAAGAAGTGCTGGAATTATTTGGAAAAATGCACGAAGATGCGCAACAAGATTTAGTAACGCGTTTTCAAGAAACCACCCCAGAATTTAAAATCGAAAATATTAAGCAAGATTTAGCGGTCGCAGCTGTTGAAGGTAGAATAGAAGAATTAGCAATTAAACAAGGTTATCATGCGACGGGTGAGATTGATGATCAAGGAGTAGTTAATGAGAATAGTGACCAAGATTTTGTGGGTCAATTGATTCGTAAAACTCTCTCAACGAGTGGGAATGTCATGATTGTTGAAGAGGAACGTATGCCAGAAGATATAAATATAGTCGCTAGATTAAGATATTAATGAAAATAAAGAACCAGCAGTTAGAAGTTTTCTCTAACTGCTGGCTTTTTTTATATTTTTTCATTTGTATATTTAGTTATTTGCTACTCGTTCGGATTTTAGAAGGGTATATGATTGGCGAATGCGTCCAATAATGCCTTTGTCTGAGTAGGTTAATACATTGCTCTTGTAAAATGTTGTCGCTAATTTGAAACAGAGAATAACAAAAACAATTGCTATGGCCAGTGAAATCAATAATTGTGTCTGACTAACACTATCAGTCGCCACCCTAAATGGCATTACAAAAGGTGACCAAAAAGGAATAAAAGAAGCAAACTTAACGACAGTATTATAAGGATTGGTTAATGCAAAGATGCCAATATAAAAACCAACGACCATGATTAATGTCATGGGCGTATTTAATTTTTGGGCATCTTCTGTCTTCGTAGCCAATGAAGTGAAGAAACCTGTTAAGGCAAGATAAATGAGTAATCCTGTGATGGCAAAGACTGTGGACCAAGCAATCATGGGAAGTTGAGAACGAATAATTTCTCCTACATTGATTCCCATTTCATTAAATATATTTAGATCCAACCAATTGAATTGTTTGTTTAATAAGAAGACGAGGATACCGAGTGCAATATAAATACCGATATGTGTGAGTAGCATCATGATAACACCTAATAATTTTCCATAGAAATGATGACTAGCACTCATACTAGATAGAATAATCTCCATCACGCGAGTTCCTTTTTCTTTCGCTAATTCTTCCGCAATGATTTGTATATAGAATATCATAATCACAAATAAAAATAATACAACACCATATGCGATGCCTGTTTTAATAAATTGATCGGCTGAATTGGTTGATTCAACAGTCAATTCTCCTGAATCAGTGATATCAATATTGTTTCGATGGAAGGAGACATTATTCATTAATAATTCTTGCATTATATTTCCATCAATTCCTAATTGATTGGCAATTTTTTCTTGCCGATAAGCATTTAATATATTTTCTTCTGCTGACAAGTCAATATTATCATTTGATGAAGGAATGTACACTTCAGCATGGATTTGATTGTTCTCTTCTTCTAAAGTAGCATAGCCATCAATCGTGCCTTCGCGAAGTGCATTTTCAGCGGATTCAATATTTTTAGAATAAGATAAAGAATTATTTGTATCTGATTGTTTTAATAATTCAACGATTTCAGCTGAATCAGTAACCATCATAATATTTTTTGAAGAACTCTGCGATGTTGAGGCAAAGTAGCTAATTGCTATAATAATTCCGAGAAATAGTATTGGAGCCAGAACAAGCATAATAAAGCCAGCTGACTTCACTTGTTTTTTATAAATATGTTTAGCGATGATCCATAATTTATTCAAGGGTTTCACCTGCCTTTAATTTAAATATTTCTTCAAGTGATGGAGGTGTTTGGTTGAAGTTAGCAATATATTCACCGTCTGTAATGGTTTTGAACAAAGCTGGACCAAAAGATTCGTCCTTTAAAATCAGTTTGTAATAATTTATATCTTCAATACGTACTTCTTCAACGCCTTCTAATTGTTCTAACTGTTCTTGACTCCAACGATCTGTTTCGATGTATAAATGGATGCGACCAAATGTATTTCTGACTTCATGAACAGTTCCTGAAAGTACTGGATTGCCGTGATGAATCATTAACATTGTGTCGCATATTTCTTCGACATTTGCCATATTATGGCTAGAAAAGATAATGCATGATCCTGTATCACGTAACTCAAGAATCCCTTGTTTCAATAGATCTGCATTCACGGGATCAAGTCCACTGAATGGTTCATCTAAGATAATTAACTTTGGTTCATGAATTAAAGTAGCGATAACTTGTACTTTTTGTTGATTCCCTTTAGATAAAGTGTTTACTTTATCTGTTTTTTCGCCTTTTACTCCAAAACGCGTCATCCACTCGTCAATTTTTTCACGTGTTTCTTGTGGATTAGCACCTCTTAGTTCACTAAAAAGTATAATTTGATCTTCAACTGTCATATCTTCATAGAGTCCGCGTTCCTCAGGTAAATATCCGATATGATTTTGCATCGCTTCATCGATAGGCTCATGATTCCATAAAACCTGACCACCATTTTCTGGCGTTAAGAAATCGAGAATTAGACGGAACAAAGTTGTCTTTCCCGAACCATTTTGTCCAATAATACCTAGAATAGTACCATCTTCTACGTCAAATGAAATATTATCCACAGCAATATTATTACCAAACGATTTAGTTAAGTTTTTAACTGTTAACATCTGCTTACCCCCCTTTTTTTTAGTATAATATTTTTGTAAGTCAAAAGATATCAATATTTAAATTTTACACGTATTTATTGTATTATTATAACGAGATTATCTTGTTAATCATTTGTAATTAAATTACAATACTATGGAGGAGTGAGCATGTGAAGAGCACATTAAACCAAACGATAAATTTTAAAGATATGGAATTTCCAGAATCGTTGTTTCAGATTGAAATTCCATCTTGGGAAGCTGTTATTCAACCATTAAAATCATTTGCTATAAAACAATATCAAGAAAAGACTGGTAAGACAGCAGAACATCTAACCGATGAAATCATTGATGCATTTGATGAACTTCCAGTTAATAATGTGGCTGATTTTGAGAAAATGGGGATTGAAATCTATAAAGAACAACAATCGACGCATCGATATTATTATCAAATTTTTCCACAAATATTAAAGAAATATACCGAACAATCAGAGTATTCATTGGATGAGACAGAGTTAAAATCATTTACTGAAGATTATTTTGCAGAGTTAGAATCTCATGCTGACAAATATGACATGACACTGTCTGAATATGGTGAAAAAATAATGAATATAGATGGTGATGTCGAACAAGAATTCAACAATCGAGCCAAAGAAGACTTTGTGTTTAAATTAATTGCGCAAGATAATTTTGCATCACGAGGCGGGGAAATCGATGAGTTAGCTTATGAGTCATTTATTCAAAAAAATGTGATTCATCAACAAGCTGATCCCATTGAGTTAAAAGAGAAAATCCCTTATGAAGTATTTGTTAAGTTAATACCTGAGATGCAACTGTCACAGGAAATTTATGATTATTTCTTTCCAAAGATTGAATTTGTCATTAATCTTGATGCATCACTAATACATAATCAATAAATCTTAGAGAGGAATTTGGATGATTTGAAAAAGAGAAACACCTTAATTATAGGAGGAATTTTAACTTTACTTATTTTAAGTATTTTTTTAGTTAATCATTATGTCATTAAGCCGCAAGACGGCTTTTTAAATATTGCTGACAATGATTCAGCGAACATTGTGAAACCACGTAAAGTTAATCTCTTACCAGAGGGGACCATTTTAATTGATTCGATGGTTAAAGATTATGTTGAGACAGGAGTAGCCAATCGTTCTGATGTTCCTTTATTAACTCAAATAACTGCGAATAATTACCGTCCAATTGATGAAGATAGTCCGGTTTTAGAATTAGATACATTACCTTGGTTTTATGGAAGTCCAGAGGTGGAACCTGTTGCGGAACGTTCCTTAGCCCAGAGAGCACCTTTGGTTCACGAAGAATCATTGAATGGTTTTTCATGGCGCAAACAAGGTGATGAAGTCATTTTGTATCAATTTGATTCACCATTTACAGGTTTTCATGCCACACAATTTGGCGGTTGGAATTATTTTGTGGATGGTGTGATGCAAGAGTACTATATTCCACTGAAAACAACAAAAGAACGACTTTATAATCGTAAAATTATGACAGATCTAGTTCCAATTGTACGACCAAATTATATTTTTGTTGAACCTGTTGGTAATTATGCACAATTAATTGATGTGAAGCCGGTATCCTATTCTATTTTATACAAAGATACTGACAATCTCATTTTGACAGCACCACCATTGACAAAAAATTCGAGATTATTAACGACAACAGAAGACTTTTATGAAATACCGATGGATGTTTTCGAAGAAGTGACCACTTTCGAAGGGACATGGTTACATGTTTATATCGGCTATGATGAATTAGGTTGGATAAAAAAAGATGACACCGGCGAAGAATATGTGCGTGCATATTATAGTGAGCGTGAAATGTTAGATACGATTCAACAAGTACTGGAAGAAGAAATTTCAATGATAGATGCTAGAGTGGGTGCTTCATTTGTTAATAATGAGACGATGAGTCAAATATCTGTCAATAATCAAATATTTTTCCCTGCAAGTACTCAAAAAATTTATGTTTTAGGTGAACTTTATCATCAGTATGCCACTGGAGAATTAGACCCTTACGAATCAACACGTGTGTTGTATGATAGTGACAAAGTACCTGGTGCCGGTATTTTACAAGGATATGCTGCGGGATCAGTATTCACCTTAGATGAATTGGTCAATTTAGTAGTAACTATTAGTGATAATACGGCTGCCAATATGTTAATTGATACGGTCGGTGGTGGAGAAGTGATTAATCCGCATATCCATCAGATGGGTCTATATGATACATATGTTACTGGGAAGTATTATGGTGGAGATACTTACTTTACAACGACGCCTGAAGATGCAGCCCGTTATTTTGCATTACTATACAATAATCAAGTGAATGGGGAACCTTATGATGAACAGTTAATTGCGAAATTTTCTATGAATACACATAACTTTTTGCGAAATTATATTTGGGGCGATACGACAAGCTGGAATAAATCTGGTTTGGGGGGGACAGAACAAAATGATGTTGCGACCTTTGTTACTCCTTATGGTTCTTATTCATTAGCCGTTTATACGGCCGAGCCTTTGAATTATAGCGCAATCAGTAGCCAAGTCGGGGCACTTTCTTTACGTGTCCATGATGTTTTCAATGAAATTCGTTCTCAATTATGGGTGACTTATGAAGGTCCGCTTGAAGAAGATTCTGCTGAGAGTGAAGAAATATATGATGAAGAAGTAGATATGGGTTATGAATATTAATGAGTGAATCATTCGCTTATTGTAAGTATAAAAAGAGCACATGGGACTTTGCGGAGTTTTCCATGTGCTCTTTGTAATGTAGATTCTTTTTTACAATTTGTGTGCCTATGTTAAAATATAAGCAAATGATAATTAAGGAGTGAGTGTATGAGTCAAACAAAAGCTAAAAAACGCGATGAAATGGATCCGCAGTATCAATGGGATTTAAGTTCTTTCTTTGAATCAGATGAAGCCCATCAACAAGCATTTGATGACGCTCAAGCGAAAATAGAAACATTATCTAAATTTCAAGGGACATTAGATCAAAGTGCTGATCAGTTATTAAAAGCAATTGAATCGATATTGAGCGTAGGCCGCAAAGTTGGAAATGTATATGTTTACGCACATCTAAAAAATGACCAAGATCAAACAAATGATACTTATCAAACAATGGAAGCTAAGGCTTTACAATTGTATTCACAATTTGAACAAACGATTGCTTTTTTTGAGCCTGAATTATTGGCCATCGATCCAGAAAAATTAAAAACTTTTATGTCTGAAAATGATGAACTAGCATTTTACCAACATTATATTGAAGACATGGTTCGAGGTAGAGATCATGTTCTATCTGCAAATGAGGAAGCACTCATTGCGAAAGCGTCTGAAATCTTTGGTAATCCACAAAAAACATACAGTTTGATGACAAATGCGGATTTCACTTTCCCTGATACACGGGATGAATCGGGCAATCAAGTACCTTTGACTGATGGTTCATTTATTCGATTTTTAGAATCAACAAATCGTGAAGTGCGTCGCGAGGCATTTGAAAAATACTATAGTGTTTATCGCCAATTTAATAATACTTTGGCCTCAACATTAAGTGGTGAAGTGAAGATAGCGAATTACAATGCATCCATTCATCATTATAATTCTGCTAGAGAAGCAGCTTTAGATAGCAATAATATTCCAGAAGAAGTTTATGATACATTAGTGGAAACAATCAATGATCATACGCATTTATTGCATGAGTACACAGCGATGCGCCGTGATTTATTGAATGTTGACCAATTAGAGTTCTACGATATGTATACTCCATTATTAGGAGACGCTCCATTATCCTTTACATATGATGAAGCAAAGGATATTGTATTAGAAGCACTTGCTCCAATGGGAGAAGAGTATCTTGATATTATGGAGAAAGCATTTGACGAAAATTGGATTGACGTTTATGAGAATAAAGGTAAAAGAGGCGGTGCCTATTCTTCGGGTTCATTTGATAGTAAACCTTATATCTTGATGAATTGGCAAGATAATCTTAATTCCTTATTTACTTTAGTGCATGAATTAGGACATAGTGCGCATAGCTATCTTTCACGAAATAACCAAGAATATGTCTATAGTGGTTATAGTATTTTTGTTGCGGAGATAGCTTCAACAACAAATGAAAATTTATTGACGAGCTATTTATTAGACAAATATTCTGATGAAGATGTGCAACTGTATATTATTAATCATTTCTTAGATTCTGTTAAATCGACAGTGTATCGTCAAACACAATTTGCAGAATTTGAGCACTTTATTCATCAACAAGATCAAGAGGGACAACCATTAACCGCAGAATTTTTAAATTCAGCTTATCGTGAATTAAATGAACGTTACTATGGAGATGCAGTAAATGCAGATTCAGAAATTGTTTATGAATGGTCACGAATTCCGCATTTTTACATGAATTATTATGTATATCAATATGCGACAGGATTTGCAGCAGCTACTTATTTTGCAGAAAAAATTTATCAAGGTGATCAGGATGTCTTAGAAAATTATTTAACATTCTTAAAATCAGGTTCTAGTGACTATCCTATCAATACGATGTTGAAAGCAGGATTAGATATGTCGAATGACGATTATATTGTCGCGACATTGAATCTATTTAAACAACGTCTTGAAGAATTTAAAAATTTAGCAGAATAATACTCTGATTTTATACAGGTTCTTTGTTTTAAACAAAGAACCTTTTTTATTTTGTTACGATTAGGTTACATTAGGACAGTTTTATTACAAACCGATGGGATTTTATTAAGCATTAATAACAAGCGACGTAATGTACTTTATTGTCATAAAATATGTGGTATTATAATTTCCATAGAAAACAGAAGAATTTTCTGTGCAATAAAAAGGAGATTAATTTTTCAAATGAAGAAGACAATCAAAGTCACTGCAGCAGCAATTTTGTCAGCAGCAGCGATGAATTTTATGAATATAACAACTTATGCAGAAGGACAAACAGTAACAAATTGGAATCGCCGATCACAAGATCAAATCAACGCTCACGTAGCTGAAGTATTAGCTGACGGGTCACTCAGTTATGTGATTCAACCTGGCGATACTTTATCTGGAATTGCAGAAGCGCTTAAAATTCCAACTGAATTATTAGCGGAATTAAATAATATTGAAGATCCAGATTTAATTATCGCAGGAACTACATTAATATTTAATCCAGAAACACAAACTGTTACGATTGAAAATCCAGGTCAAGAACCTGTTGAAATTCAAGCAGAATCAACAACACCGACAGAAGTTGCGGTCGTTGATGAAGTGACAGAATGGATAACTACACCTGAAGTTGAAGATGCACCATCTGTAGTTGAGGAATCAGTTGAACCAGCGATTGAAACAATTCAACCAGTTGAGGAATGGGTTCAACCAACAGAATCAGCTGAAGTAGTTGAAGCTGAAGAGACTCAAGCACCAACTGTTGAAGAAGCGATCGTTGAGGAGACAGTGGTTGAAGAATCAGCAGTTGAAGAAGAAGTTTCGGAAGAGCCAGTAAATGAAGAGTCAACTGTTGAAGAAGTAATTTACGAGGAACCAGTCGTAGAAGAAGAAGTTTACGAGGAAGCAGTATACGAGGAGCCAGTCGTAGAAGAAGTTTACGAAGAACCAGTATACGAAGAGCCTGTTGTTGAAGAAGTAGCTTATGAAGAGCCAGTATACGAAGAGCCTGTTGTTGAAGAAGAAGTTTCAGAAGAGCCAGTTGCTCCAGTAGAAGCTCCAGCAACGAATGCTTCAATCCCAGCACATTTACAAGAACTTGCTTCTTATCCACAAAATGCTGGTTTAAGTGTAGCAGAATTAGAAGCGAAGTATGAAATTCGTCGTCGTGAATCAACACATAATTATGATGTATATAGTGTATCCGGAAATCATTATGGAGCCTATCAAATGTTGGATTCGTACTTCCATCAATATGGAGACGGAACACGTTCAGCAAGCAGTCAAGAAGCTGCAAGTAACGGTTATGTAATGAATCGCTATGGTTCTTGGCAAGATGCATTAGCTGCTCACAATGTGCAAGGATGGTACTAAAAGAATATTTAAGGAGACTGCTTTTGAGCAGTCTTTTTTGGCTCTATGTCAAATAATGTTGATGGAGCTTTTGACGACTGAAATATCAGTCGTCTTTTTTATGCACTTTTCTGTAAGTTATACTTTCTGTCTGCTTCCTCTTCACTAAAATATAAGTGGCGTGGTGGTTCTGGA
>JBHWOV010000150.1:0-3143 GCA_043424535.1 Aerococcaceae bacterium | reverse complement strand
AATTTATATTCTATTCACTTATTACTTTTACTTAAATTTCAAGTTTAAGTTTAAGTTAGCCACTGACCTAAAGCAATGTTTTTAAATTTCACAAAGTTAGATTGAAGACTATATTTCCGTCTTTTACTTGAACTGGGTATGGGCATGATACCCACACCAATGGGATACGTAATGCTTTGGTTAAGTTCAACTTTAAACAATTCACAGAGTCAAACAGACCCATAAGGGCCCCAGATCAAACGAAAAATTAAGCAGAGAGATCTAAAGCTAGCTTACTAAGTTCTTGTACAAAGGCTTGGTGTGGCGTTTTATAGTCCAATATTTTCCGTGGATAATCATTCAACCACTGCTGAATGCGCCGCACTTGAGCGTCATCTTGTTTTAAACCTAATCTTCACGTATCGAAATATCTCTATCTATTCTATAAGTACATCATAAAAAGTCTGGGTCAATAATAAGAGATATTAGACGATGAAGGAGTCGCAACAGCAATACTGGATTCTCTTCTCCATCGAGTAGAATTTATTCAGATGAACAATGAAAGTTATCGAATGAAACATCAGCAACGCGTTTTTGATTAGAAAAAAGTGCCGAATCTTATCGAGCAGAATCTGCGGAAAACTAATTGGCAAAAAGTGCTGATTTCTACTTGACGTTAAAAACTTTCCGCACTCAATGGACGATTACTCCGCATTTACTGAGCGAAAGTTCCGCTCTAGTGGACGACAACCATCGCCGTACTCAATCATGTTTTTGGTATCGGAGAACTTTCTCATTGAAGACTCAATGACTTAATAATAACCTATAATCTTCACTTAACTCCTGAAAACTTTTTCCCTCTTCAAAATATAAGTGAATGTAACGTTTAAGTTCTTCAGTTGTATGTTTGCTGTTTGATGCGTAAATATCCCCCTAAAGTAGTTTTATTTTTTAGTATCTACTTTAAGCTCAGGAAATAGCATTTTACAGTCTTATTGATACGCTTTGTACATCAAATAAAAAATAGGAAACCAGCAATTTTTAAACTGCCGATTTCCTGCATTACATAACTGCCTTTAGCAGATAAACCTTCTAAAAATTTTACTCTGTATATTTGAGGAATCTATACGTATCATCTCCTAAATCATTCGTAATTACTTCTGTTTTAACTTCCATATTTTTAAAATCTATTTCACTCATGAGGTTATAGTGGTTTCTATTCATCCCCCATCCAATAACAAAAACATCATTTTCTTCATCAATTTTTTGAACTGACCCTGTGAACATACCAAAATAATCATCTATCTTAAATTCCTTAAAGTCTAAAACTTCCATGTTCTCTTCGTCAAGTTCAAACTCTAAAATTCTAGTCTGCTCATGTTCATTCCCGTTATCAAATAAAATTAAGTTGCCGGCTTCTGTGTAAGATGCATGATGTTGTCTAGATGGCATTTGCTCATTAGATAAACCAAAACTATCATTTTCACCACCTAAGAACCATTCTATTTCATTCGTTTTTCGGTTAATTTTTACAACACTATCTTGGTTTCTTAAACTAGCAACCACATTACTATCTTTAGGATCAATAGAGATACTATTAATATGAACATAGTCCGCAATCGCACTTGATTTGTTAGAAAAATCATTATTCTCAACAGAACCTGTATAAAATTCTGGATAATCTGTACTAGACCATTCCCAGATGATTTCATCATCTTTGATTTCTTGAATATATGCTGCTGCTATATTTGATGATGGTGTTAATCCAATATCCCTATTTTCATGTTCTGGGTTTGGGTGAGTATGGAAGTATTTAACAACCATATAGTGATTATCATTCAGGTATATAAAATCATGATGATCAATGGATGTCTCAAATAAATCATATTCTGCAGAAGGTAAAGCTTGAACACGATCTAATTCATTATACTGTTCATCCATCACCACATATTCACCTTGCCCATAACCAACCATTGGTGAAAAACCAGCGATAGGAGTGTTTTCAAAATAAGTTTGTCTGATACTTCCATCTATATTCCACCGTGCAAAATCAGCAATGTGATAATCTAAATTGTTTCTTTTGTAATAAAGGATTTCTCCAAACTCTGACATCTTTACTATGTAGGATACATTTCGGCCGATATTATCATTAGCGTAGATATTTGTATAATATATTCCTTCAATATCACTTACGCCTACTTTTTCAATCTCAGGAAAGTCAGAAGGAAGAGTTTGTATAAAATACTCCCTCAATAAATCCTCATATTCGATTCTAATATCTATGTATTGGTCTTTTTGTAGATTGTCTAATTCTATGTAGTTCACTTCTTCTATATTTTCACCATTTACATATACAACTGCTCCATCGGGTAGAGTTCCACTAATTTCAGCAATTTCAACCGAAATGGGCTGTGTTGAATATAACGAATCTATTTCTATAATATCTTTTGATATACTCGTATCAATTTCTAAAGTTTCATTTGCAATTTCAACAGATAATACTATATCAGATAACTCATCGTTCAAAATATTCAGTTGTCCAGAAGGCGTCTCAACTTTTTGTAGTTCAGGTTCAATTGCCTCAGTTCTAAGCATGTTTACAGTATAATCAATCGCTACCATTGCTTTTTCACTTAGAAAATTGACAGAAACTTTAGCAATTAAAATCATGGCTATTATTACAATTGGTACTAAAAAAACTAAAATAATCCTACTCGTTTTTTTCCTCATTACATCCATCCATTCTGTACTTAGTATTAAAATAACTTTCTTATTACAGATACACCTAATATTAATTTATTTTGTCAATGTTCTGGTTAATTTCATTAAGTCGCCAATATATTAATTAGAGCAGAGAATAAAAATCACTAATACTTTTTAATATGACGCAAAACTTTTATTAAGATTTATTCATTACTCTGCATACCCATTCGGATTATTTTTCTGCCAATTCCATGCGGTGTGGCACATGTCTTCTAAGGAATACTTTGCTTTCCAGCCCAAGAGTTTTTCGGCTTTGTTTGCATCCGCATACCCCACTGCGATATCCCCTGGTCGTCGTTCGACAATTTCATAAGGAATTTCTACATCATTTGCCGTTTCAAAAGCCTTCACAACGTCTAAGACGGAGTAGCCTTCACCTGTACCGAGGTTCACAGCCACAG
>JBHWOV010000149.1:0-4366 GCA_043424535.1 Aerococcaceae bacterium | reverse complement strand
AAAATTATCATTATCAACTGTCATGCCCTCGATGTTTTCAACAACTGGCTTTTTGCCTCGATCACTATAGTCATATTTCACTTTACCAACCTCTTTCTTTATTTGTAATGATTCTAATTAATTACACCATACACTTTAATTGATTACATGTCAAAATAATAAGCTTAATCAAAGCTTAAAAGCTTTTTCAGGTTATAGCTTACAAAACGATCGGGTTCTGACAATTAAAGTGGTTCAATAAGATTCTACTGTTTTTTTACATCAATCACCTTTTCCTTTCAAATTTATTCCCATTCATATATCAAATAATAGGCAATTTATTCATTTTCTATTAACTGTTAAAGAGGTAAATCTTTCTTTGTAAAGAGAATATTTGATGCCGTGTACAAGACTACGGCAATGGACCCTAAAACAACGAATCCCCAGCCGAATTCTCCACCAGAAAGGATGGCATCCGTATCAAAAAGTGTTGTTATCGTTAAATATTCAAGTCCATCCGCACGGTCCATTAATTGTTGGATCATGGTGATGAGGAAGAATGCAAATGGCAATCCACCACCGATTGCTAAAGCCATCCCAGTGCGATTAAACAATGTAGATGCAAAAAATGAAATTGAACTCATTGCGAGAATCAAAAGAAGCAACCCTAGACTTAACCATAAGTACGTTTCACTATCGAATTCTAATGCTTTGTCAACAGATCTTGCAGAAGAAACCATGGCATGATTCGCCATTGATGTAATTTGTTCTTCATTTAGTCCTGTAGTTTGAGTAGACAATGCTAATGCTTCAGGGTCTTTAAGTAAGGTTAAATTATCACTTATTTGGTCGCTGCTAATGTTTAAAGCAGTAGCAGATGATTCAATGACTGTTTGCAGTAGAAGCTCCGCATTGTCTTCAGTAAGTTGTCTTTGAGGAGTCGTGGATTCTTGGACAGCATCAGATTCGCTATTCTCTTCTGTTTCTTGAGCTTCTTCGTTCTCTTTTGTTGTTTCTTCTGTATCCATGTCTTCTATTTCATCTGTAATGATCTCACGATAGTCATTTATTGAAACACCATAAATACGAGCGCCCGCTGATAATGCATCATTACTATTTAGAATCATTTCGGGGTTTTCCATTAATTCTTCTGTAGTCATTTCAATAGCCTCATCGTCATAAATATCCCAACGCTCATTAGTAATTATTTCTGCTGCTTCTTCATACGAACGTTCATAAATGACCTCCTCTAAATAAATGGCATACGCTTCTATATCCATATCACGCGCAATTGCTGCTTCACGCATGACATTTTCATCTTCTTGAATTAAATAAAGTCGCTCGGATAAATAATCTTCCTCATGGTTCAAAGTTTCAGCTGCTGCTGAGATGTCATCGGTTATCGCATAACCAGTCACATTGTTGTAAGTAAATTGAGAGGCTGCTAAGCCTGCTATTGAAATAACAGTATACATTAAAACAACAGATAGGATTAAATAAAGGGACTTAGTAAAAATAACGCTTGAGCGTTTGATGGGAGTGGATAATGTATAAGCCATCGACCCAGAGTCTACTTCGTTTACAACAAGGTTGTTTGCAGTAAAGACAACATAGACAATTCCTAATATCACTGAAATTAATTTATAATAGTTTTCTAAACTTCCTAACAAGCTAGTTAGTGTGGATAATATATTAGAAAAAGCAGTTCCTTCAGCTGCTTCTGCAATCGAAGCATACCCTGCAGCATCATAACTAATAATGAATCCTGATAAGATAGTTGAAGCAACAATTGTTATAATCAACCATAGCTTCCAATTAGATTGTAGACTTTGTTTAAATATTGGTTTTGATATCAATTATTTTTCCTCCTTAAATACTTCGGCAATGTAGTCTTCAAAATGAGCTTTAATTTCTTTAAAATAAACTAATTCAAAATCTTTTAAGGTTTGAATCAGCTCATTAATCTGTTCATCATGTATTTGAACAAAAACTTGTAAGTCCTCTGTTTTCACTTCACTGATTTGATAACCCAAACCAATAAATCGTTTAAAGTCAGCCTCGGATTTAAATTCCATACGATATACTTTATTTTTGTTGTAGCGTATATTTTTCATGTCCACTATTTCAATTATCTTACCCTTTTGAATTACAGCGACTCGATCGCAAATTTCTTCAACTTCTTGGAAAATATGACTCGACATAAAAATGGTTCTTCTTTTTTCTTTTTCTTCTTTTAAAAGATCAATGAAAATATCGCGCATTAAGGGATCTAAACCAGTTGTCGGTTCATCCATAATCAAAATATCCGCATCTGAAGCTAAAGCAGAAACGATCGCTGTCTTTTGTTTCATTCCTTTACTCATTGCATGTACATTAACTGTTACATCAAGCTGCAATAGTTCGCTCAATTCTTTAGCTCGGCTCCAGCTTCCTCTTCCGGACAAATAAATTTGCTCTTTTAAAAATTCTTCACCACTTGTATTTCCAGGGAAATTAATTTCTCCAGGAATATATGAAACATATCGTTTCACCTCAGCACTACTTTTTGTAGCATTTAGTCCCTTTATTGTAACGCTACCTTCATCTGGTTTGATAAAACCCATCAGATGTCGAATGGTCGTCGTCTTGCCTGCCCCATTAATACCGACAAAACCATAAACTTCTCCTTTTTCAATCTCTAGAGAGATATCAAAAATGCCACGTTCTTTTTTGTAATCCTTAGTGAGGTGTTTAATATCAATGTAGGCCATGTTGCAAATTCTCCTCCCCATCAGAAACTGACTTCTTACGATCATAGAAATCCATAAAATAGTCTTCAAGCGTAAATTTAATCTCCGAAATAAAGTTAACGTTTACTTCACTTAATTCTGTAAATAATTGTTGCATTTTCTCGTCTGTCAAGTTCATTTTTACTTGGTTTTGATCTGGTCGTTTAATTGGAATGACAAATGCTGTATTTTCTAAAAACTTTTCATAATCCTCAAGACTTGAAAATTCTACTTTGAAGGCTTTATTCGTATTTCTTTTCAGTTGATCCGCTTCGATCATTGACACAACGACACCATCTTTAATAATCGCAATCCGATCACACGTGGCATCCACTTCACTGAAAATATGACTGGACAAGAGGATAGTCTTTCCAGCTGCTTTTTCATCCATTATAAATTGAATGAAACGTTCCTGCATAACAGGATCTAAACCTGAAGTCGGTTCATCCAAAATCAATACATTTGGACTGTGCATAAAAGCTGTGACAACAGCTAACTTTCTTTTATTCCCTAAACTCATCCCTTTGATTTCTTCCGAAGTGTCTAACTCAAATAACTTTTTGAGTTCATCAGTTCGTGACATATCAGAAATCTGTCGTTCTTCAGCCATAAATTCAATGAATTGATCTCCGGTCATATTGTCGGGAAAGGCCAATTCACCCGGCAAATAGCCAACATCCTGTTTGATAAGAGCTGCTGATTTCCAGGAATCTTTTCCATTAATATAAGACTCGCCTTCGTCGGGTTGAATGAAACCCATAAGATGACGAATGGTTGTTGTTTTACCTGCCCCATTTGGCCCTAAGAATCCAAACACTTCACCTTTTTCAATTTCAAAAGAGACATCAAATATACCGCGGCCATGCCCATAATCTTTTGTAAGATGTTTTACTTCTATAACTGGCATTCTTTTACCTACTTTCATTTTTTCATCTGTTAATTAATTAACATTCGTTCCTTTATTTACAAACGTCATAATGAGGATTATACTGGACTCGATTCAAAGAACAAGTGACATAATTATATAAATGACAGTTAATTAACAAAGAAGAGAAAAATGTTCATTAACTCGATAGGAGAGTAAAAAAATATGAAAGATTTAGATTTAAGAATTCAAAAAACATATAAATCATTGATTGAAGCCTTTGAAATACTATTAAACAAAAAAGAATTCGAGAAGATATCTGTAACCGAAATTTGCGATTTAGCGATGATCCGACGCCCCACATTTTATCAACATTTCTTAGATAAATATGATTTTCTAACCTTTTTCATTAAGTCTAAGATGAATGTCATTTTTGATTATGCCTTTCAAAATTTAAATGGAGAAGAAAGCGACTTTTTTATTTTAGTATTTGAACAGCTACTCCAGCAACCAGATAATATTTTACATCTTATATTCAGCATTCAACTGAATTCCGATGTTATGTTTGAAATGGCGAGTGTTCAGGAGTATGGCCAAAGTATGTTAAAAAACATTGTAAATTCAGAAGAAGATGTCAAAACCAATCATGTAGTAGAAAGTGAATATAAGAGACAAATTATTATGGGGGTTACGATTCAATCCGTTTATTGGTACAAGAATAATAAAGAAAAAATTCATATGGAAGAAATGAGAT
>JBHWOV010000148.1:0-5405 GCA_043424535.1 Aerococcaceae bacterium | reverse complement strand
CAATCAAATGTGGGTTTGATTGCCGGATCTTTTTTAGCATTTATTAGTAGTTATTTATTATATTATGGGTCCACAAGTTCCATGGTCGGAATTATTTCTGCGTTGGGAAGCTTACTAGTAGTTTTTTTAGCCCCAATTTTTGCACGCTGGAGTATTCATTCTGATTCAGTTAATACGATACAACAAATTAAGATGTTGTCGATATTAGGCATTACCGCGAGTCTCGTGTTATATTTTAGCCAGCAATTATGGATCATTTATATTAGTTTTATTATCGTTGTAGTTATTTTTAACTTATTTGTTGGTTTATTAAATACTTTGTCTGGAGAACTGACTAATCGTGGTTTTCAGCTAAATTTCGGTGTGGCGCGAGCGGCAAATGCACTTGTCTTCGCTTTGGTTACACCATTATTGGGCACACTTGTTAATTTATGGTCGATCAATGTGATTGTTATTTTTGGAGGTATTGGCTTTCTATCAATGTACATCATTGCTAATCGTATACCGATGCAGCAAATTGAACAAATACCAATGCCCCATACTTCATCTGAAACATTTGAAAATACTCCGTCAGCAATTACTACAGATAAACGTTTTTTACTATTTTTGATTGCGGTATGTTTACTCTTCATTAGTCATCAATATATCAATACATATATGTTGCAAATGTTCCAAGCAATTGGGGGATCTACACGAGAAATGAGTGTAGCCTTAAGTATTGGTGCATGGGTTGAAATTCCTATAATGATCTTTTATGAAAAAATTAATCGGAAAATATCCGATCGTTCTTTAATCATTTTTTCTGCCTGGGCCTTTTTTATCAAAGCCTTAGCCACACTTTTCGCAGGGTCAGTCACTCAAATGTATTTAGCCAATTCATTACAATTCTTTGCTTTTGCCATATATATTACCGGAAGTGTTTATTATATTAATAAAAAGTTTCCTGCAAATATTGTGGCTTCTGGACAGGCCGCAGCCGTTTCAGCAATGACTGCTGGTATGGTCATTGGAGCATTGAGTGGAGGTATTATTATTGATACTTTTTCAGTGGATACTTTACAAATAATGAGTGCGATGAGTGCTTTGCTCGGTGGAGTATTAATGTCAATGGCTTTATGGAATGATAAGTCCATTGTGAAAAATTAGTAATGATCTTATCGAAAGAAATTCAAAGCATCCTACGGATGCTTTTTTTATGTGATAAATAACATGAAAGCATAAATATTGTTGCGAAGAGTTAAACTGATACAATAAGTGAGAAGGAAAAAGATTAAGGAGGAATTCGATGAAAGTAGGAGTACATGATTTAGTTGATGTAAAGCCGGAAGAGTCAACAGTTGATGCGTACAAACGAACCGCATCATTTGTTCAAGAAATTGAAGCTTTAAATTATCATCGTTATTGGTTTGCTGAACATCACAATTCACCGAATTATGCGAGTGTTGCACCAGAATTACTAGTGAGTTTTATGGCCGCGCTAACAAATAAAATGCGGTTAGGTACCGGGGGAACGATGATTATGCATTATTCTCCATTAAAAATTGCCGAAGACTTTAAAACTTTACAAGGACTTGCACCAGAAAGAATCGATATTGGCTTAGGGAGAGCACCGGGAAGCGGACCTAATGAGATTACTGCATTGGCACAAGGCAGACCGAATGCCTTTGATGATCAATATGATAAGATTCAAGTTATCCTCGATTATTTAGCAGATGAACCTGCTCCAAGTTTTTATGGTAAAACAAAAGCTGCACCATTAGATATAGAAACATTGCCTGAACCATGGATGCTAGGATCATCTGGTCAATCTGCCTTAAAAGCTGCTGAAATGGGATTAGGGTATAGTTTTGCGAAGTTTTTTGGGTTAGAAACAGACCCAGAAGTGTTCGAGATTTATCGTCATCATTTTAAAGAGAGTCAATACTTCAAAGAACCAAGCGTTATGGTCAGTTATATGATGGTTATTGCTGAGACAGAAGAAGAAGCAAATTATTTAGCGAAACCTATTTTAATGAAACAAATCGCAATGAGAAGAGGCGTCCTTCTTGAAAATAAAGACCCAGAATTAGTGAAAGATTATCAATTCTCAGTACATGAAGAGAAAACAATTCAACATTATAAAGATAAACGTTTTGTTTTAATCGGCTCCAAAGAACAAGTAGAGGAATTGCTCAGAGAAGAGCAAACACTCTTGACCATTGACGAAGTATTAGCATATTCACCAATTTATGATGATGAGAAAAGGCTGGCCTCTTATCGTTACTTAGCAGAAATAGCAGATAATTTGTAAAATTTTTAATTAACAAACCAATCGTATTATAATATATTTTTATAAGTCTTTAACATTATTATTGTTAAAGACTTTATTTGTGTGTTTTTTCACATTGATTTATTGTAAGCGTTATCATATACTAGATTAGTAAGAATAAAAAAAAGGGGAGACAAATGATGAAGAAAACATTTTCTAAGTTAATGGTAGCGAGTCTACTGATAACATCACTTGGAAGTCAGACGGTATATGGCAATCAGAATGATTTCAAACCTGAGTCGCCATATAATAGTATGGAGGAACAACGTATATTAGGAACACGGTCAGCTAATATTATAACGGTTGATGATTTAGAGTTTAAAGATTTAAACAATGATGGTGAATTGACCCCATATGAAGATTGGCGATTAACGCCACAAGAACGCGCTCATAATTTAATATCATTAATGACCAATGAAGAAAAAGCTGGATTGATGGTGATATATGATTTGCCGATGGGAGTATCAGCCAAAGAAGGTGAAGAAACGAGTCATGATGGTATCTTACTAGAAGTAGAAAAGGTTCATGAAGAAGGGCCTTTCAAAGGACAAACACAGTATCCTACAACGGTGATGCTCAATGATAAACATATACGACATTTTATCGTACGTGAAAATGAATCAGCTGAAAATATCGCTGTGTGGATTAATACATTACAAGAAGTAGCAGAAGAATCACGTTTAGGTATCCCAGTTATCGTTGCATCGAATTCACGAAATGAAAATGATAAAGCAAAATATAATGCTGAGGATGACGCACATCACTTTACGCGATTCCCAGGAACTTTAGGTTTAGCTGCGGGTGACAATTTAGAAATGATTAATGAGTTCGCCAGAATCGGACATCAAGAATTTTTAGCCGCGAATATAAGAAAAGGTTATATGTATATGGCTGATACAGCTACCGATCCTCGGTGGTATCGTACATATGGAACTTTTGGTGAACATCCAGACCAGATAAGTGAATATATGCAAGCGATTATTCCAATTTATCAAGGGGATGTATTGAACGAAAATAGTGTGGCATTAACGACAAAACATTTTCCAGGTGGCGGTGCCAGGGAAAATGGATTTGATCCTCACTATGAAGAAGGAAAATTTAATGTCTATGCAACTGAAGGCAGTTTAGAGAAGTATCATCTACCACCGTTTCAAGCAGCAATTGATGCAGGTACAAGTTCAATAATGCCTTATTACGCTATTCCTTCAAATGAAAAATCCTTTATTCCTCAAGCACCATTTGATGGGGAATTTGAAGAAGAGATTGCATTTGCTTATAATAAACAATTTATTGACGAATTACTGAGAATTAAGATGGGATTCGAAGGATATGTAAATACTGATACTGGTGTATTAGATGGTATGGCATGGGGTGCAGAAGATTTAGATAAAGTTGAAAGAGCAGCAAAAATGCTGTTAGCAGGATCGAGTGTCGTATCCGGTACAAACGAAGTTGAAATTTTCCAAGAAGCCATTGAAAGTGAATTAGTAGATGAAGAAACAGTAAATCAACGTCTAGTTGAAAGTTTGACTGAATTATTCCAATTAGGATTATTTGAGAATCCTTATGTTGAAGTTGAAAATGCAAATGATATTTTACGTACATCAGAAAGCTTGGAAATAGCTCATAAAGCGCATCAAGAATCTGTTGTATTGCTTAAAAATAACGAAAACATCTTGCCACTTAAAACAGATGAAATAGAGAATAAAAAAGTCTACGTAGAATTATTGACTCAAGAAATTGATAGTGAAAAGGTTAAAGAAGGTGAACCAGATTCTCTTGAAGCATATAATAAAGAATTAAGAGAACAAATTGCAGCTTCATTCCCTGAATTAGATTTAGTCGATGATTACACTGAAGCTGATATAGCAATAGTTTTCGCAGAACCAGTTTCTGGATCTTATTTTGAAGCGACGGATGACTATTTAGATCTACAGGTACATTCAGAAACTCAAGTAGATGTAGAGCGTTTAAATGACATTCGCTCTCATGTTCAACATCTAATCGTGAATGTTAATTTCGACATGCCATTTATTGTTGAACAAGTAGAGCCTATCGCAGATGCATTGACAGCTAGCTTCGATACTTATTTAGAAGCAATTTTAGAAGTCCATACTGGAAAAGCAGACGCAACGGGTAAATTACCTCTAACACTACCAGCAAATGATGCAGCAATTGAAGTTGATGAAAATGGCCAATCCGTTTCGCCTAATGATGTACCAGGCTATGACAAAGAAGAATATATGGATATTCCATATGCCTATTCCGATGAACAAGGAAATGTATATGAATATGGGTTTGGTTTATCATATAATGAATAAAATGTGACAATGTTAAAGTTGATTCCAAATCTCCTAAGTAATCATTTACTTAGGGGATTTTCATTATTTGAAATATTCCATTAAGAAAGCAAGTGATAAATATGAATCCTAGTACAGAAGAAATTTATGGAAGTCATAAATATAGGGAAGAATTGATGGCAGATATAAGGTCGTCTAATGAAGACAAGTTTGCGTATCATTATCAGAAAACGCAGATCGGAGGGAATATGGTCAAAAATATGGGATTAACTCATAGAATACAAGCCAATTCACTACGGTCGGTGAAAAATTATTTGTTATCTATGAATTCTATGTGCTGTCTAATGGCTGAATATGGTGGATTGGATTCCGTTTTGTCCCATTATATGGCAGAAAAGTATGCGATTCTTATTGAGGAGACAGACAGTTTAAATAAGTTAGATCAGCTGCATGCAGAATTTTTGAAACGTTACTTATCTCCAAAATATCGCGATTATAATCAAGCTCAATTTTCATTGGATATTCGAATCAACAATTATATTAACAGTAATTTTATGCACGATCTGACAGTTACAGATATTGCGAATGATTTTAATTTTAGTAGAGAATATATTTCTAGAGAGTATAAAAAATTAACCAATTCAACAATTGGAAATCAAATCAATCAAACACGTATCAAAGAAGCAAAAAATTTCTTGAAAAATACAAGTTTAAATATTACTGAAATTGCAATGCTTGTTGGTTTTAATTCTTCACAATATTTTTGTAATGTATTCAAACATCAAACAGGAATAGGC
>JBHWOV010000147.1:0-10694 GCA_043424535.1 Aerococcaceae bacterium | reverse complement strand
AGTCTCTATAATATTTATACTTTAATTAATAAAACACTTCATTGTTTGACAATGAAGTGTTCATTCTATCTAATTTATTAGACTTTTATACTGCTTCTTCAGCTTGTTTCATTTTTTTAGGATTTAACAACCATAATAGTAAGAATGCTCCGACAAGGCCGCCAATCAGCCATGATAAAATATACATCACTGGATTCGTTACTCCATTCGCTAATACAGCAAAAACTCCTCCATGTGGAACATAACTAACACAGCCAAAATACATACTTAATGCTCCAGCGACACCTGATCCTATTGCTAATGATGGGATCATTTTTAGTGGATTGATAGCTGCGAAAGGTATAGCACCTTCTGTGATGAAAGCCGCTCCTAAGACATAATTTACTAAAGCACTACTATGTTGTGCGGTCGGATAAAGATTTCTATTGATAGTAGCTGATAATGCAATGGCTAATGGTGGAACCATTCCCCCAACCATCACAGAGGCCATAACATCAGACCCAGCACCTGCTGCCTGCGTTACCAATGCTGTACCTGTCACATAAGCCGCTTTATTAATTGGTCCTCCCATATCAATTGACATCATTGCTCCAACAACAAAACCTAATAAAATTGACGCTTCACGAGGAATACTATTAATTAGATTAATGAGCCCATCCATTACCGCTCCCATAGGCCCATTAACAATAAATAGCATAATGAAGCCCATTAAGGCAATACCTAGGACAGGGAATAAGAAGATTGTTTTCATTCCTTCTAAAGATTTAGGCATCCAACTGAAAGCTTTTCTTAACAACCAAACAATTCCACCCGCTAAGAAACCTGCGACCAATGCACCTAAGAATCCAGATGAAGATGCTCCTTCAAACACACCTGCTTCAGTATTAAATGCTGACAATATGGATGGATTGGCAAACAAACCACCAGCGACCCCTAAAACAAGTCCCATACGATCTGCTAAAGATTGCCCTATGTAACCTGCTAACATTGGGAGCATCATCGCAAATGAAATATTTCCCATTGTATTTAATGCTTGCGCAATAGGATTATATTCTACATGACTTGGATCTGCAGAATTTATCCCCCAGAAGAAAGAGACAGCGATTAAAATACCACCTGCTACAACGAAAGGTAACATATGTGATACACCATTCATTAAATGTTTATATATTTGGCGCCCCATCGATTCATTCTCATTCATCTCATTATCATCGGCAACTTGCCCATCTTTTGACGCATGATAAATTGGAGCATTACCATCTTTTGCACGTGTTACAAGTTCTTCTGCTTTATTAATACCATCCGCTACTTTAGTGATAATCACTGGTTTCCCATCGAAACGCGCCATTTCAACTTGTTTATCCGCCGCAACAATAATTGCTGTCGCTCGGTCGATGTCTTCTCTCGTTAGACGATTTCCTACACCAGACTGACCATTTGTTTCGACTTTGATTGGCACACCTAAAACTTCTCCAGCTTGTTTTAATTTTTCTTCCGCCATATATGTATGTGCAATACCCGTTGGACAAGCTGTTACTGCAAGCACATATTCATCTCCGGAATCTGAAGAAACAGTCATTACTTGTTCTTCAGTCTCGTCTTTTTTATCATACTCAGAAATCGTTTGATAAACTTCTTCTGGTGTTTTCGCATTTAATAATCGCTCTTTAGCTTCTGGATTCATTAATACTGAAGATAGAGAAGCTAAGGCTTGTAAATGTTCACCGCCTCCACCTTCTGGAGCTGCTATCATAAAAATAAGTTTGGCGGGTTGATCATCAAATGATTGCCAGTCAATCCCATTTTTATTTCGTCCGAAAACAATGGCCGGTTTTACGATGGATGGGTGTTGTGCGTGTGGAATAGCAATTTCATCGCCCACTCCAGTAGTCGACTGATTTTCTCTTGCTTGAAGACGCTCCACATACCCCTCAACGTCACTTACTCCACCTACTTGGTTAAAACGAGATGCTAAATAGTGAAGTGTTTCATCTTTTGACATGGATGGCATTTCTAAATCCATCGCTTCAATATCAAATAGTTCTGCTAATTTCATGGATATTCCTCCTAAATCTCTAGTGACTGAATCAATATTTGCTGTTGCAATTCTTCAATTTGACGCTTTGTTCCAATACCGACTGAAAATGCGGTAGCACTTCCTGAGGCAGCCCCTTGTAATAAACTTTGTTGAAAATCTTTCGTATCATTGTAAGCCGCCATAAAACCAGCGACCATTGAATCACCCGCACCGACAGAATTAATGACTGTCCCCTTAGGAACTGTTGATGTGTATACTTCCCCTTCTTCAGTCATCAATAGTGCCCCGTCACCACCTCTTGAGACAATGACATTACGTGCACCTAACTCTTGTAATTTTTTAATATAATGAATGATTTCAGTTTCTTCGGTAATTTCAACACCAAATATCTCGCCTAATTCATGATGGTTTGGTTTGATTAAAAATGGTCTAAAAGGCAAACAAGCTGTCAGTAATTCTTTATTTGTGTCCAATACAAATTTTGCCTTCATTTTCTGCGCTAATTGGCCAATCGCTTGATAATGACTCTGATCAAGACTTGGCGCTGCATTCCCAGCTAAAAATACAGTATCATCTGGAGATAATTCATTTGAAAGATATTCGATTAACTGTTCAAAGTGATATTCTGATATCACTGGTCCCTTTGCATTAATCTCCGTTTCTTGTTGTGCTTTCAACTTCACATTGATACGTGTTGTCCCATCTACTTCAATAAAACGGGGATCTATTCCCTCCTCTGTTAAGGAATTTTTGATGAAATTCCCACTAAATCCGCCAAGAAATCCAGTGGCTACCACATCTTGTCCTAAGCGATTTAATAAAACTGCCATATTAATCCCTTTGCCACCCGCAACATATTCTTCTTCTGAAGATCGATTTAATTCTCCCAATTCTATATCAGGAACACGAATCACTAGGTCAACTGCTGGATTAAATGTTATTGTATAATTCATTTTATAGCCTCCTTAATATTTACTTTTTCCTGATATTGTCTTCTTATTTCAGGTGATAGTGAATTTGTAATAATTGTCACTCGATCAATTTCTTCTACTTTGACAAAGCTTGTTTTATTAAATTTTGTTTCGTCAGCTAATACGAAGGGTTGACGACTTTGATAAATGGCTGTCTGCTTGATTACTGCTTCTTGGATATCCGGCGTTGTCAGTCCTCCACTTAGACTAATTCCATTTATTCCAATAAATGATTTGTCAAAATGATATTGCGACAACTGTTGTAATGCCTGTGTTCCGACAACAGCTTGTGTACCAGATTTAAGAATGCCGCCTAATATGACTAATTCAAAATCCAATACTCCTAATTCATGTGCTTGTTGAATACCATTCGTTATTATTTTCAGTCCTTTTTTATTTTTTAAATAAGGAATTAATGCGAGCGTTGTTGTGCCTGCATCAATATAAATCGCTTCAAAATCATTAATCAAATTAGCCGCATGCGACGCAATCTGTTGTTTTGCTTCTGTATTTTCAATGATTTTATCTTTAAATTTTGGTTCCGAAGCTGTTTCAAAATAACTTTCAGCACCACCATGGACACGTACTAATAGCTTTTTTTGCTCTAATTGGGATAAATCTCTTCGAATAGTTGACTCTGACACATCTAGTTCTTCAACCAAATCAGATACTAAAACCGAACCCTTGATATCTAATTGTTCTAATATATACCTCCATCGATCTGCAGTTAGCATTCTATCACCTCAAAACCATTATATTATGAAAACCATTACAAATCAATCATTTTCTTTCAAAAACACTCATAAACAATCATTTTTATAATCAATAATCTCACCTTAATTTTTAATAATATTACGTTATTGATAGCCACCGATGCTGTTTCCATGCCTTTTAAACAACAAAAGACGCAAACAGTCAAAAACAATCATTGACTCTTTGCGCCTTATTTTTTTATTTCTCTACTATTCATTATACTCTTCATTTTGCGCATCTTTAGATATCATCTATTGGAAAGTATCGAAATATATCAATACGTTCTCTACAGTCATCTTGATGCTTCAAATCAATGGTATCAATCTTATAAAATGACAATGCATTCTCAAGAAAATTAACATAATCATTTTGGGGATAGTAGAGAAGAACATCCAATTCTCGAGGATACTCTGCTAACGATATCATTAGATTCTCCATCACTTGTTTAAAAATTATAAAGGTAAAAGGATTAAAAAAATAAATAATATTTTGATCCGGTTTAAAACGGTAAGTCTTCGCTGCTTGATGTTGTATATGGATCTGTGAGCCAGAGTCATACTTGGTATTAAATCTTTTTAGATTCTCTTGGAGGTGATGATAGACACGCTCATTATATTCTATGCCTGTTGCGAAGCAATCTGTTTGGTGAACTAAGAAAAACAAGGTTCGCCCCTTTCCACAGCCAATATCAACTAAATGATCTGTTTCATTAATAGGATATTCTTCTAATAAATGTTCCAATACCTTATAAGAAGTTGGCTCATTACGGTAGTAATGAAGAGAAAAATTGGAACTCCCTTGCCAATCATTCCAGCCATTGGTATCAATATTCAAAATTTTGTCCAATAATCATCCTCTTCTCTCAGCTAGTTATCACTGTTTATTCATTTATTGTTCGTAATTTTAAATAAGTATCATAAAATTTATCCTTTATTTTACACTGTTTTTTTAGGTAAACACAAATATTTTAACTTGTCATCATTACAAAATAACTATTATTTTATTTAGATTACCTTCTAATCATGTTTATTATAGATTGGCATAAAATAAAAAGCATCCATAATAGATATGATTAAACGAGTGATCATCTAACCAATCTATTAAGAATGCTTTCTTTGTCTATTATTTAAGATAAAAACTATTGATCGACATCATTAATATATTTATTCTTAAGCGAATTGCGCATTGTATAAATTAGCATAGAAGCCGTCAGCTTCAAGCAAAGCATCATGTGATCCTTGTTCAACCACATTTCCTTGATCCATAACAACAATTTTATCTGCATCGCGAATTGTTGATAGACGGTGCGCTACAACAAAACTTGTTCTGTTTTCTAATAAACGTGACATAGCTCGTTGAATCATAACCTCTGTACGTGTATCGACACTTGATGTTGCTTCATCAAGAATGAGTATTTTGGGATCTTGTAAGAATGCGCGGGCAATCGTAATTAATTGACGTTGACCTTGTGACAAGTTAACACCATCTTCTACAAGAATTGTATCATATCCATCTGGAAGCGTAGTAACAAAGTCATGAACATGGGCTGCTTTTGACGCTTCTAATATTTGTTCATCTGATACATCCCATACACCATATCGAATATTATCCCAAATCGTTCCATGAAAAAGCCATGTATCTTGCAAGACCATTGACATTTCATCTCGCAGTGCTTCGCGGTCAATATTTCGAACATCGACACCATTTACACGAACAGCGCCACCTTTGACATCATAAAATCGTTCAAGAAGATTAATCAACGTTGTCTTACCGGCTCCTGTCGGACCAACAATCGCAATCATTTCTCCTTCTTTAACTTGTAAGTTAAAATCTGTCATCAATAAATCATCTGTGCCATCACCATAACCGAATTGAACATGGTCAAACTCTACAATATAAGGACTGTTAGTTTTTGTTTCCAAACCATCAGGATTTTCCATATTTGGCTCGTCGATCACTTCAAAAACTCGTTCAGTAGCTGCTACAGTGATATTAATCGTATTGGCGATATTCGCAAGCATTCTAAATGGTGAAGCAAATTGATTCGTATATTGTAGAAATGATTGTACGACACCAATCTCTATCTTACCTTGAAGAACACCAATACCTCCTAAAGTTGCGACGGCTAAGTAAATAATATCTTTAATAGCACCCATTACCGGATTCATTAATCCTGTATAAAATTCGGCTTTATAAGCTGCATCATTAACCGCGTCACTTCGTTCATCAAACAATGCCTGTGCATTTTCCTCTTGATTATAGACTCTTAAAATTGAATGACCTGAATACGCTTCTTCGGTGAAATCATTTAAGTGTCCAATATGTTGCTGACGATAATTAAATTGTGCTTGAGACTTCGGAGCGATGATACGAATAGCAATTAAACTTAAAGGTATCATTAAGATAACAACAAAAGCTAATGGCCCACTCATCGTTAACATTGTGATTAATACCGTAATAAATTGGACGATACTAGTCGTAACTTGTGTCAAAGTTTGACCTAATGAATTGGCCACTTGGTCCATATCATTGATCGCACGAGACAAAATGTCTCCATTTGAATGACTATCAAAGTAAGAAATAGGTAGTTTCCCCATCTTGGCTTTCATATTCTTTCTTAAATCGTAGACAGTGTGTTGTGAAATTCTAGCAGTGATAAATTGTTGAGCATAACGTGTTAAAGCGGCAAATACATAAACTCCTGCTAATACCATCACCGTAGAACGCACTGCATCAAAATCAACAGGAAAGCGGCCTGTGGATGGGTCAAATCCTTGGCTTAAACCTTCATAGATGATTGTTGTAATGCGTCCCATTACACGCGGTAACTGAGCACTAAAAAAGGCCGAAATCGCTGCTAACACTAGTACAAGAAGCATCCACCATGCGCGATTAGACATGTAGCGAATTAATCTACCAACTGTTCCCCAAAAGTTTTTTGCTTTTGCGTTCTTTTTCTGTTGTGCCACTATGCCTCATCTCCCTTCACTTGTGAATGATAGATATCTTGATAGACATCATTGGTTTCAAGTAGCTCATCATGAGTACCCATACCTACTATCTGTCCATTATCAATGACCAAAATTTTATCCGCATTAATTACCGTATTGACTCGCTGAGCAATAATCAAAGTAATCGCATCTGCTGTCTCAGGTTTGAGTGCCGCACGTAAATCGGCATCGGTTTTAAAATCCAATGCTGAAAACGAATCATCAAAAATATACACGTCAGGTTGATTAATAATCGCACGTGCAATACTTAGTCGTTGCTTTTGACCACCTGAGAAATTATTCCCGCCTTGCTCTACACGAGAATCCAATCCGTCAGGTAATTGCTTTACAAAATCGCCTTGGGCAACTTCAAGGGCATGCCACATTTCTTCGTCTGTTGCATCAGCCTTACCATAAGCTAAATTAGAACGAATAGTCCCTGAAAATAGTATCGCTTTTTGAGCAGCAAATCCTATTCGTTCACGTAAATCGTGTTGAGTCACATCTTTTACATTGACTCCGTTAATTTCAACAGATCCCGTTGAAGCTTCATAAAGGCGGGGTATTAAATTGGCAATAGTCGTTTTACCAGAACCAGTCCCTCCGATGATTGCAATGGTATCTCCTGCTTCAGCCGAAAAACTTATTCCTTCAACAGCTGGACGTTCTGCTCCCGGAAATCCAAAGGAAACATCTTTTAACTCTAAAGATACATTTGAGGTTGGTAGAGTCTTAGGATTTTGAGGATCTTGGATGGCAATGTCAACATCTAACACTTCAAAAACGCGTTCCGCTGCGACCTCAGCACGCGGTAAGAAGAAGAGAATCATCGCTATTTGAAGTATATTCATTAATATTTGAAACACATATTGTACAAATGCAATTAAATTTCCGATATTCATCAAATTTAAACTAATTAATTCTGCTCCGTAAAGAAAAACTAAAACATTCGTAATTGCTACAGATATTAAAAATGATGGTAACATAAAAGCTAAAATTGTATTTGCGCGAATTGAGGTATCTCTAAAATCACGATTCGCTTCATCAAAACGTTTTGCTTCATATGTTGTTGTATTGAAAGCTCGAATAACACGTACGCCCGTCAATCCTTCACGGAAAATATTATTTAATCTATCTGTTTTTCCTTGTAATGAACGGAAAATAGGATTAACTAATTTAACGATAATAGCAATAATGATCGCCACTAATGGCATGCCTACCGCAAAGACCCAAGCTAATTGAGGCTCACGTTGATACGCTAAGAAAAACGATACAATAATAACAATCGGTGACATAATAATTAAACGCAAAACAAACATTACTACTAATTGAATGAACATCACATCATTAGTTGTACGAGTTAATAATGTTGATGTGCTAAATTGTGTTAACTCTTCCTGAGAAAAGTGCAATACTTTATTGAAAAACTGCTTACGAAGCCTATTACCTACTCCTTGACTTTCTGATGCGGTTAATCGCACACTAAATATTGCGACAACAATGGTCAACAGTGAAATGACTAACATAACACCTCCCAGCAACAAAATTCTCTGTTGTGAACCATTCATGGCACTTATATTTAAAATTTCAGCTGCCATTGTTGGCATTAATAAGAAGCCGAATGCTTCTAAAAAAACTAAAACGATGATTGCAACCATTTTTTTCTGGTCCAACATTTTAAAAACACGACGCATTCAATTCATCCTTTCTTTTAAGATTAAAGCACAAAAAAAGTTCTATGTAACAATGTTACAAGAACTGAAATTTGCGGCAGAAATACCGATAATATAAAATTTGTTCATTCAGCTACTATCAAATTATAGCCTTGAACTTCACTAAAGTCAAAATATTGACTTCTATTTTAAGATTTCCTCAGGAATAAGTGGCATTAAACAAATGCCTTTACTTTTTGCGGCTGTATGAGAAACAATGACCGGCCCCATTTCAGATACATAAATATCCTCTGTGTATTCCGGGAATGTTTCATTGACTTCTTTTATAAATTGTTCAATAGTCACTGGATCATCTGCATGAGCAAATCCAAGTACAAAACCTTCTGGATATTTTTGAAAGCCTTCCTGAATTAAATCAAACCAACGTTGCTTAACTTTTCTTTTCGTACGTATTTTTTCAAAAAGAACTATCTCTCCCAACTCATTAAAATACAATAGCGGAACTACTTGAAGCATATTTCCAATCACAGCTAAACTCCGATTGAGTCGTCCACTCTTCACTAAATTTTCCGTTGTTTCGACCATCAAATAAATAGAGCCAGCATCTGCATTTTGTTGTAATGTCTCGAATATTTTTTCCGGAGCTATATTATTTTCTATCATCAATAAGCATTGACGAGTTAATATCTCAATGACAATTGCTGCTCCTTTAGAATCAATAACATAACTGTCAATGTCATTTGAAAATTGTTCACTTAGCATCAAGGCCGTCTGGTAAGTTCCACTAATCCCTGAAGACAAATGAATACAGTAAACTGTTTCATATCCTTCATCAATTAGCTTTTGATATAATTCAGTGTAAAGTCCAACAGATGGTTGTGAAGTGGTTGGAATCGCATCATAATCTCGCATCTTATCAATAAAATCTCTAACATGTAAATTACTGTCCGTCACTTGTGTTCCATCTTCAAAAACAACTTGTAAATCAACTTGATAAATATGTGGTAACTGTTTTAATTCTTCAGGCAAATAAGCCGTACTATCTATAATGATTGCTTGTTTCATGCTTTCATTCCTATCATTCTCGAAATTAGCGTCTTTTAAAAATCGGCTATGATGTCTTGTTTTCACAATTCTTTAGATTATAATTAATTATAAATAAAAGTGAACAATTCGCAAGGTTTCCCTGACATTATACACAAAAACAATCGATATGAGACACTATCATGTGGTTAGAGAGGAACATTATATGACTTTAAATAAAGGAAATTCTAAGTCCCAACAATCAAAAGAAGAAATGCGACGCGCTTTGTTAATTTTACTCGAAACAAAAGATTTTCACCGTATTACTATTCAAGAAATAACAGATCAAGCAGGACTTTCACGACGCACTTATTACCGTAACTATCACTCTAAAATTGATATTGTTTCAGAAATTTTGATGTTCATTTGGCAAGATTATCTCACTGCTATTAAAGAAAAAAAGCCAAATACCTTATCAGAAATAACCCAGACATTATACGATGTCTCAATGCAATACAAATATGAAATTATGTTGTTACATAAACACAATTTGCTTGTACACCTCATTCCAATTGCGATTGATGATTTACCTGATATTATTGCTTATCGTCATCCAAATATTTCGATTGATCATACCGCTATTCAGTATATGGTTACTTTTATTGTCAGTGGTTATTTCCACGTCATTCCAACATGGTTAGAAAAGAATCCGGAAATTACAGCACAGGAAATGGGCGAATACCTTGAACAAATGTTCATCATTTATTTACCAGATTATTTTGATGAACTAATAAAATAATACCAACCTAAATATCATATTTAAAGCGTTTGAAAATAAAACTTCACTCTTAAAGTGAGTTATATTTCAAACGCTTTTTTATTATTTCGAATAAGATGCGATAACTTCTATTTCTATCTTCCCACCCAAAGGCAACTCTTTCACTGCAAATGCACTTCGTGCGGGATACGGTTCATTAAAATGCTCAGCATAGATTTCATTTACCAGACCAAAATCATTAATATCCGTTAATAGCACTAATACTTTCACGATATCTTTCATTTCTAAATCCGCTTCTTCTAGCACATAAGAAATATTTTTAAAAGCTTGACGCGTTTGGGCTTCAATTCCGTTTACTAATTGCCCTGTTCTTCGATCTAAACCTAATTGACCCGACAAATATAATAAATCTCCAGTTCTCACAGCTTGAGAATAAGGCCCTACCGCTTTCGGTGCTTTACTTGATAG
>JBHWOV010000146.1:0-5427 GCA_043424535.1 Aerococcaceae bacterium | reverse complement strand
TGTGGTATAATCAAAAAGACAAGATGAGATGGGGTGGAGTATTGAAACGAAAAATACAAAAAATAATGTTTCTAGCGATGTTAGGAATTGGATTATTGAGTCAAGCTTTAGGAGTGCATGCTCAGACAGAAGAGTCGGTAGCAGAACCTTTTACGGTATTAATGCTGGGTGTTGACACAGGTGAATATGGTCGCGAAGAGGTTGGACGTTCAGATATTATTGTTGTTGCATCAGTCAATCCAAATACTGAAACAACATTGATGACGAGCATTCCTCGTGATAGCTACACTGAAATTATTGGTGAAGGATTCATGGATAAAATTAATCATGCCTATGCCTTTGGTGGAACTAATATGTCAGCAGATACGGTGTCAAATTTTTTGAATATCCCAATTGACCATACGATTGCGGTGGATATGGGTGGCTTTATTGAATTAGTTGACGCAGTTGGTGGAATCACCGTAGTGCCTGATACGGATTTTGAATTGAATGGCTATTATTTCGAAGCTGGAGTTCCAAAAGAAGTTGATGGTGAAGGAGCGTTAGCCTATGTTCGTGAGCGCTACACATCTGGCGGTGATGGTGCTCGTCAAGTACGTGCACAAGAAGTAATCCGTGAAATTATGAAAGAAGGCTTAAGTCCAGCGAATTCGTCTAAACTACCAGAATTTTTGAAGGTAGCACAAGAATATATTAAATTGGATGTCGGCTTATCTGATTTAGCAACACTAAAAGACAGTTTTACTTCGATGTCAAATACAGCTGAATCGGTTCCACTTGAAAGTTATGGGGAAACGATTGATGGTATCTATTACGAGATCGTTGATCCAGATTCACTAGAATATGCGAGTCAGGCACATCGTGAAAATCTTGGCTTAGAATAAAATATATTCAGTGCAGGCGAAAGCCTGCTTTTTTTAATGTTAATAAATTGTAAGAAACCTAAAGGATGACAATCCATTGAATAAATGGTAAATTTGTCCAATAGTTTGGAGGTCAATGATTGGTATATTTAGTATTATTTTTAGAAGGTATTTTAACTTTTATATCACCGTGTATTTTACCTTTGATGCCTATTTATCTCGCCTATTTTATGGGGGAAGGTAAAAATGGCCCACATCAAAATCGACAAATAGTAATTTCAGCCATTTATTTTGTTTTAGGGTTTTCTATTGTATTTATATTGATGGGATTATTTATCGCTCAAATTGGCACTTGGTTTGTTGCCTATCAACGCCAAATTAATTGGATTACGGGCTTAATTGTGATGATATTCGGGTTCGATATGTTAGGTTCTATGTCCTTACTATCACGCATCCGACCATTACAGTTAATAGCCGAGCGACCCTCGTCCAGTTTTATTTTGGGCTTAACTTTTGCGGTGAGTTGGACACCTTGTGTCGGAACCTTTCTAGCGAGTGTCTATAGTTTAATACTTAACAGTCAATCTTATGGACAAGCGACCATCATGCTCATTATCTATTGCTTAGGTTTGGGTATTCCATTTATTTTGACGGCTGTTTTATTAGATCAAATGAAGAGTGTCTTTGATTGGTTGAAGCAACATCAGCGTCACATTCAGATTTTTTCAGGGACATTATTAATCATTTTAGGTGGTTTAATGATGTCCGGGCATATTACCCGTTGGTTAGTATTATTAAGTTAGGAGCATTGAATGAAAAGATTTATTTTTGTATTGATTGGATTAGTTTTATTATTAGCGGTCGCTTTTGGTATCTATCAAAATATCACACCTACTACGGAATTTAGTGCTAATGTAGAGGAGAGTCAATCAACAGAGAGTCTTCAATCAAGTGACGAATCCGCCATCAGTGATGGAGTTGAATCTATGGTTCATGAATCGACTAGCACATCAAAAGATTCTTCGGCTGATGAAGTGAATCAAAATGATGAAACAACGGCCGAGGCAGCATTGGATGAATTATCGGTGGTTCGCCGAATACGTTTTGAAGATCAAGAAGGTAATGTTTCGGTTTTATCAGACTATGTTGGTCAACCGATTGTATTAAATATTTGGGCATCTTGGTGTGAACCATGTCGCCGCGAAATGCCATTATTTGAACAGGCCATGGAAGAATATTCAGACGTTCAATTTGCGATGTTAAATGCGGTGGGAAGTAATCAAATCGAAACGAAAGAATCAGCAGATGCTTTTCTAGCAGAACAAGGTTTTGATTTTCCGGTAGTATATGATTACCGACGCCTAACGCAATTAAATTTAGGTGTTCATATGTTACCGACGACTTTATTTATTGATGCTTCTGGTGAAATCCGTTATACACATGTTGGTGAAATTACTGAAGATCAATTAACATCATTGATTGAAACAGAATTACTAACGGAAACACATTAATATTTTCAATGTTAAAAGCCATTTTACATTTTTCTTTGATACAATAAGAGTGTTATTGAAAAGGAGATGCTTATGGAAAACTTTATTATTGCCTTTAATGCGGTTATGCCCTTGATGATTTATTTAATTGTCGGGCGTGTCATTATGTATTATGGCTGGATGTCACAGCGAAGCTTACAAGAGTTGAATCAATTGATTTTCAACTTATTATTACCGATCAATTTATTTATGAATATTTATCAAACTGATTTAACAACAGCTTTTCGAATGGACGTGTTCATTTATGCGATTCTCATGTCCCTTTTTATATTCGTTTTATTTACCGTAATTATTCATTTTATTGAAAAAGACCCTGCCAAGCAAGGGGTTATGTTACAAGGGTCCTTCCGATCAAATTTCGTACTCTTTGGTTTACCAATTGCTGTGTCATTATTGAATGGACGCGATATTGGGATGACAACGATTCTGATTGCGGTGTTAGTGCCACTCAATAATGTCTTATCAATTGTGGCATTAAATATTTATAATCAACGCAATTTTAATTTTAAAAATCTCGCTTTATCTGTTTTAAAAAATAAAATGTTTATTGCGACGATGATTGGGATTGTGTTTCGTTTGATTGGTTTATCGATTCCGGTATTTTTAGAAAAAGCAATGACCGGTTTATCTGGTTCGATTACTCCTTTAGCTTTAGTAATTATGGGAGCCACCTTTAACATTAGCACATTGAATCATTCGATTAAACAGTTGACCTTTACCGTTGCGAGTAAATTAATTCTCGTTCCGATTATCGGAATTGGGGGTGCCTTATTATTAGGCTTTACGGGTGAGAACTTAATCCCACTCATTATTTTCTTTGGGGGTCCAGTCGCTGTATCATCTTATCCAATGGCTCAAGCGATGGGGGGAGATGGCGATTTAGCAAATCAAGCAGTCGTGTTTTCAACCTTTTTCTCAATGTTTACATTAATTGCTTGGATTGCCTTAGCCGCGAATTTAGGTGTTTTATAAATTGTCAAAAGGATTAGTGTGTGAAAGCACTAACTCATGCACCAAATAAGGATTATCAGTAATAATTATAGAATATTTATCATTAAACAGTGAATTATACTAAAGATTTTGATACAATAATCTTAGTTAATAAAAAGGAGCGAATAGAATGTCAAAAACATTTGCGATTAATGCGGGAAGTTCATCATTAAAGTTTCAACTTTACAATATGCCTGAAGAAGAAGTTATTGCTAAAGGTTTAGTTGAACGTATTGGCTTAAAAGACGGCGTCTTCAATATTGAATATAATGATGGGGAAGAATTTGAAACGACAACAGATATTCCTAATCATGCCAAAGCAGTCGAATTATTATTCCAATATTTACAGGAATTTAATATCGTTGACGATTTAAATGAAATTGATGGTGTGGGACACCGTGTCGTAGCAGGAGGAGAAATCTTCAAAGAATCTGCGGTTGTAACGGACGAAGTCATCGAACAAGTCGATGAATTAGGAGAATTTGCGCCACTTCATAACCCTGCAGAAGCAGTTGTTATGCGTGAATTCCAAAAACGTGTCCCAAATGCGACAATGGTAGCAGTATTCGATACATCATTCCATACAACAATGCCCGAAGAGAACTATCTCTATAGCTTGCCTTATGAATATTATGAGCATTTTGCAGCGCGTAAATATGGAGCACATGGTACGTCTCACAATTATGTTAGCCGTCGTGCAGCTGAAATTGTTGGTAAACCAATCGAAGATTTAAAAATCATCACTTGCCATTTAGGTAATGGTGCTTCGATTACAGCAGTTGATGGTGGAAAATCAGTAGACACTTCTATGGGATTCACTCCACTCGCTGGTGTAACAATGGGAACACGTACGGGAGATATTGATGCATCATTGATTCCATACTTAATGGAAAAATTAGAAATCAAAGATGTCAATGATATGATCACCATTTTCAATAAAAAATCTGGTCTTTTAGGTATTTCAGGTGTATCAAGTGATATGCGTGATGTTGAAGAGGCGGCAGATAATGGAAATAAACGTGCTCAATTAGCATTGGATATTTTTGTGAATCGTGTTCAAAAATATATCGGACAATACATTGCCGTGATGAATGGTGTTGATATCATTGTCTTCACAGCAGGTATTGGCGAAAACTCTGCACGTGAACGTCAATCAATCCTTGAAGGTATTTCATGGTTTGGTATTGAATTAGATGAAGAACGTAATGATACACGTAAAGAAGCAATCATTACGACAGATGATTCAAAAGTAATGGCTATCAATATTCCAACAAATGAAGAAGTTGAAATTGCACGTGAAGTTGAACGCTTAAAATAAGCGCTATCTAAAGTATTTGAAAACCACACCGAAGTCATGTATATGACGTGGTGTGGCTTTCTTTTTAACTGAATCTATCTGGTATAAGGAGGTATAAATGAAAACAATTATGGATCAAGAGGCAATGAATCGTACCTTAAAACGGATTGCCCATGAAATTATTGAACATCATAAAACATTAGACAATGTCGTGCTCGTTGGGATTAAAACGCGGGGTGAATTTTTAGCGGAACGCATTCAACAAAAAATTCAAGAAATTGAATCTGTTGAAATCCCCGTAGAAGTATTGGATATTACCTTTTACCGGGATGATTTATCTAAAAAATCAGTCGATCCGCAAGTCAAAGAACAGACAATCACCAGAGATTTAACAGATCAGAATATTGTCATCGTGGATGACGTCCTATACACAGGGAGAACTGTCCGAGCGGCGATGGACGCCATCCTTGATCAATATCGTCCAGCGCGTATTCAATTAGCTGTATTAGTGGATAGAGGACATCGCGAATTACCAATCCGTGCCGATTATGTCGGCAAGAATATTCCAACCGCTAAAAGCGAGAAAGTTTCAGTGCGTTTAAATGAAGTAGATGACGAAGATGCTGTTTGTTTAGTAAAATAAGCATTGAAAAAGGATTACAAGTACATATAAAAAAAGGTCTAACAATCTGCATTTTAAGATTGTTAGACTGTTTTTTTGTAAGAT
>JBHWOV010000145.1:0-7081 GCA_043424535.1 Aerococcaceae bacterium | reverse complement strand
ATCTTACAATGCCCTTTAGCAAATGAAGAACAATATTTATTAAAAAATAAAGATGGGCAGCAGAATAATGCCACCGAAATTATTTATGAAACACGTGTCTTATTTTATGATGCTAATCGCTATCATATTTCATCCGATGATTTATTACAAGTCATCCCAGTGGATTCGACACAAGGCATTAAATATGGGGAATTAGTATCTTTTGTTAAATACTTAAAACAAATCATCCAAAAGTTACCACTCCGTTTCGCAGAATTTTTAGAAGATGATGCAATGGATGTGTTTCAAGCAGAGTGGAATGATTCAGAATATCAATTAATTCGTCAACGTATTATTGATCAACGACGTTATAGCGATGAGCGTGTTTATTTACCGAGTGATAGGGAGGCAGATCAGTGAGTGAATGGCATAAATTAATCATTTCATTTGAATCGGTCCAACCAGATTTAATTGATTATGTGAATTTTTTATTGTTTGAAACTGGGGCCCTAGGCACAGAAATTAAATATGCACAGGATTATTTAGAAAATAATCCGAATCTATTTGGTGAAATCCCGATGGAATTACCAAAAGAATATTTAGAACATGCAATGGAAGTGTGGGGATATTTTGAGGCCCAAGATGATACTGTTAAGGATCAGATTGAAGAAAATTTAAGTCATTTTAAAGATGAGAACTTTCATATTTATTGGGAAGCGATCGCGAATGAGAATTGGCAACAAAATTGGATGAAATATTATCAACAAGAACGCATTAGTCGTCATTTAGTGATTGTCCCTGCTTGGGAAGATTATCAAACAAATGACTCAGAATTGGCAATTTATTTAGATCCAGGGGTTGCGTTTGGGACTGGAAATCATCCGACAACACAATTAGGCGGTCAAGCATTATCGATTTATATGCGGGGAGATGAGCGTGTCCTTGATGTCGGTACTGGATCTGGGGTATTAAGTTTCATCGCCGCAGCTCTTGGAGCGAAGGAAGTGGCTGGATATGATTTAGATCCTCAAGCTGTTGAGAGTGCGAAAAAGAATCTCACTTTACAAAAACTACCGAATATTCAGCAACTCATTGAACAAAATGCGATTCAATTTGAAGTGAATGATTTGATGAATGGTTTAACTGGGCCCTTTGATATCATTGTTGCCAATATCTTACCTCATATTCTCGTTGACATGTTAACCGATGCACACCGTGAATTGACAGACCCAGGTTATTTAATTTTGGGTGGTATTTTGGAAGATAAGGGACCAGAAATCGAAGCAGCTTTAAAGAACCATCAGTTTAAGGTCATTCAAAAAAATCAATTAGGCGAATGGCTCGGTTATATCGCTCAAAAAGAAGAGGATTAACATGCAAAGATATTTTCATGAAAATGTGCTCACGCTTAACCAAGAATTTCAACTTAACAGTGAAGATAATCATCATTTGCTTAATGTTATGCGTCTATCTGAAGGGGCCGAAGTGCTTGTAACGGATTTAAATGAGCAGATTTATTTGGTAGTTATTCAATCGATTCAGGATAAAACAGCTATCTTAAAGGCGACTCAAGAAATTTTTTATGAGACTGAACTGCCGGTTGAAGTCACTATCGCATCAGGATTAATCAAAAATGATAAAATGGATTGGCTCATTCAAAAAGCAACAGAAACAGGGATGCATGATTTTATCCCCTTGCAATTGAAAAGAGATGTCGTTAAATTAACCGATGCTAAATATAAAAAGCGTGCTGAACGGTGGCGCAAAATAGCAAAACAAGCGGCCCAACAGAGTGGGCGCTATCATATTCCAGTGATTCAACCTTTGATGACAATCGATGATTTATCACAAAATATAAATCAATATGATCATCTCATTGTTTTATATGAAGAGACTGCTAAAGAAGGTTTGCACCAAAAATTATCGAATTGGTCAAAACAAATCAATGCTGATGATCGGATTTTAGTTGTTTTCGGTTCTGAAGGTGGTTTGGATCCGGAAGAAATCGAACAATTAAAAGCATTAGGATTCGATACGATGAGTTTAGGACCACGGATTTTACGCGCTGAAACAGCGCCTATTTATTTATTAAGCGTGTTAAGTTTTGTGTTAGAAATACAATAAGAAAAGAGGATAGATATGGAATTAAATAAATATATTGACCATACATTATTGAAGGCAGACGCTAATCAAATTGAAATTGATACTTTAATTCAAGAAGCGAAAGAATATGATTTTAAATCAGTGTGTATCAATCCAACTTGGGTTGCGCATGCAGCGATACAATTGAAAGATTCTGACGTTTTAGTTTGTACCGTCATCGGCTTTCCACTCGGTGCTACTTCGACTAAAGCAAAAGTAGCAGGAGCACAAATTGCAATCGAACAAGGTGCAGATGAATTAGATATGGTGATCAATATCGGTGCCGTCAAATCTGGAAACTGGAATCAAGTGAGAGATGACATTCAAAGTATTGTTGATATACTAGAGGATAATGTCATACTTAAAGTGATTATTGAAACGGCTTTGTTGACAGACGAAGAAAAAATAAAAGTCTGTGAAATTGCTAAAGAAGCAGGGGCTGACTTTGTTAAAACATCAACAGGATTTTCAACCGGTGGGGCAACCATCGCAGATGTCAAATTGATGCGTGAAACAGTAGGAGAAGATATGGGAGTTAAAGCAAGTGGTGGTGTATCAAACCGCCAAGAAGCAATTGATATGATTGAAGCAGGAGCGACTCGAATTGGTGCTTCAAAAGGGATTGCGATTGTAAACCCATCTTAAAAAAATAAGGAATGGTGATTGTATGGGGAAAAATCAAGATTTGACAGCACAAGAAGTCATTCAATTGTGCAAGGAGTATATGTCTGAAACAAATATTGCTTTAGTTGAAAAAGCATTGGATTTTGCGACTGAAGCTCATAAGGAACAAAAACGTTTATCAGGGGAACCCTATATTATTCATCCAATTCAAGTTGCAGGAATTTTAGCACAATTAAAAATGGATGCGGACACTGTCGCAACTGGATTTTTGCATGATGTAGTCGAGGATACCCCGATAACATTGGAAGAAATGGAAGAGACTTTCTCTCCAACCATTGCATTTTTAGTCGATGGCGTAACCAAATTAGGAAAAGTAAAATTCCAAAGTAAAGCAGAACAATTAGCTGAAAATCATCGAAAAATGTTATTAGCGATGTCCAAAGATATTCGTGTCATTATTGTTAAATTAGCAGATCGTTTACACAATATGCGGACATTAACCTTTCAAAGAGAAGAAAAACAAATTGAAAAATCAGAAGAAGCATTGGAAATTTATGCTCCACTGGCTGATCGTTTAGGGATGAGTTCTATGAAATGGGAACTTGAGGATATTTCGCTACGTTATATTAATCCGGAAGCATATTATTCGATTGTTCGTCAGATGGACTCTAAGCGACAAGAGCGTGAAAATTATATTCAAAATACAATCAAAGAACTTGACGGAGCCATTGCAGAGCTTGGTATTTCAGCTGATATTTATGGTCGCCCAAAACATATTTATTCAATTTATAGAAAAATGGTCGATCAAAAGAAATCATTTGAAGATATTTTTGATTTATTAGCTATTCGAGTACTTGTTGATACTGTGAAAGATTGTTATGCAGTATTGGGAGCCGTCCATACTCAATGGAAACCGATGCCTGGTCGATTTAAAGACTATATTGCTATGCCTAAGGCCAATTTATATCAATCGATTCATACCACAGTCATTGGCCCAGAAGGTAAGCCGGTTGAAATTCAAGTACGGACACATCAAATGCATGAAGTTGCGGAGTATGGTGTGGCTGCCCACTGGGCATATAAACGTGGCGAGACGGATAAGGTTGAAACCACAGATAATATCGAACAACAATTGAAATGGTTCAAAGATCTTGCCGAATTACAAGATGATGCACATAATGCTAGTGAATTTATGGATTTTGTTAAAGAAGATATTTTTAAAGATCAAGTCTATATTTTCACACCTCAAGGCGATGTTGTTGAATTGCCAAAAGGATCTGGTCCCATTGACTTTGCTTATCATATACATACAGAAATAGGCAATAAAGTTGTGGGCGCTAAAGCCAACGGAGATATTGTCCCATTAGACTATGTCTTAAAAAATGGAGACTTGGTTGAAATATTGACAAATGCCAATGCTAAGCCGAGTCGCGATTGGCTGAAATTAACGCAAACCAGTAAAGCGCGTAATCGTATTAAACGATATTTCAAATTGCAAGAACGCGACGAAAAAAGTCAACAAGGCTATCAACAATTGGAAAAAGAAATCAAAGCTGTGGGACAAAATATAAAGAGTTTGTCGAAAAGAAAAGTCGAAGATCGTTTACTTGAGCGATTTAAATATCATTCATTAACAGATTTATATGCTGCGATTGGTTTAGGGGAGTTATCTCCAGCACAAGTGATTAATTTCTTAGGATGGAAGAATACTGAAAAGACTGAACCTGAAACACCTTTACCTAAGCAACAGCCACAAAAAGTCAGCAAAACGATTCATGAAAGTGGTGTTGTGGTTGAAGGGGCTGACAATTTATTGATTCGTCTGAGTCAATGCTGTAATCCTGTTCCAGGAGATAAAATTGTTGGCTATATTACAAGAGGCCGAGGGATTTCAGTGCATCGTCAAGATTGTCCAAATATCATCAATGAAAAAGAATCTTCTTCACGGATGATTGATGTTTATTGGGATCAAGACAGCACCGAAGATAATGTGTATGAAGCTGAGATTAAAGTGACGGCCTTTGATAGAAAAGGATTAGTCAATGATTGCTTACATTTAATCGATCATAGTTCGAGTCAATTAATCAGTGTCAATGCACGTCCGATTGGAAATGATGAAGCGGTAGTCGAATTAAAAGTTGGCATCGAAGATACGGTCCAATTGAATGACTTGATGAATAAATTAAAAAACATTCCAGATGTTTACGAAGTCGCAAGATTATCAAATTAGAGAGGATTTCTATGAGATTAGTAATACAAAAAGCAAAAAACGCAAGTGTTAAAGTCGATAATCAAGTCATTGGCCATATCGATCATGGCTTTATGGTCTTGGTAGGAGTAACGCATTCAGACACAGAAAAAGATGCTGAGTATTGTGCACGTAAAGTGGCAAATATGCGTCTATTTGAAGATGATGAAGGCAAAACCAACTTATCTTTAGCCGATGTAGACGGCTCTGTATTATCAATCAGCCAATTTACACTTTATGGTAATACACGGAAAGGCAATCGTCCTAGCTTTGTGAGTGCAGCCGAACCAGAACAAGCAAATCAATTGTATGAGTATTTTAATCAAGAATTACAAAAATATGATATAGAAGTTGCGACTGGACAGTTTGGAGCACATATGGCCGTTGATTTTATTAATGATGGGCCAATGACAATTCTGATTGATTCCCAGAACAAGGATTTGTAATACGAATATTTGAATTTATTTATCATTATTCTTCTTAAAGATCTATACAAGAAAATACACCCCAGAAAGATTGTTACTTTCTGGGGTGTTGCTTTGGAATTATTGCTCATTATTATTTTCGATATAATTGCGAATACCATTGGCGATTACTTGCGCCATATTCTGTTGATACTCTTCAGAGCGAATATACTCTAGATCTTGTGAATTCGACATATATCCTAATTCTAATAATACTGCTGGCTGATTGTTTTCACGTAAAACTTGGAAATTTCCAAATAATACACCAAGATTATAGAGTGGACCTGCGGCTACCTGTTCATTGACCGCTCGTGCTAAATCATAATCAGCTGGATGATAATAATAAGTTGTCGTTCCAGAAGATTCTGGGTCATATCCTGCATCATAGTGGAGACTAATGAAAGCGTCCGCTTGATTTTGATTACTGAGTTGTGCACGATCTGCTAGCGAAACATCTCTATCATCGGAACGCGTTTGGATTACCGTTGCACCCATTTCTTCTAAATAATCTTGTAAGAAAAGTGCTGTTGAAAGTGTCACATTTTTTTCATAGGTCGTACCATCTTGACTGATAGCGCCTGGATCGACCCCACCATGTCCTGCATCAATGACAACAACAGCATCATTTATCGAATGAACTTTTTTCTCATTTTGGTGATTAATTGAATCTGTTGCAAATGATGAGACACGCGCTTCAATATATCCACGATTGCCATTTTTATTGGCCACGAGATAAAATTCGCCTTGTTCATTTTCTGTCGAGCTAATAAATTCAAATTCTTCATTTATCTCAGGATTATATAATACTTCACTATTATAATCGGGTTGTTCTAAGAAAACTTGATTGGCTTGACGCATAATCACTGTATTTTCATCGATTTCTTCTTCGGCTCCGGTATCTTCAGTGATGACGGCTTGTTTTTCTAATTCTTCAATAGGTACTTCGTCACGGGAAAGAATATTTATGTGACGACTTTGGACATAACCAATTCGTCCAGCATATTCTACTTGTGCCCATCCACGATTTTCATGTTGAATTGGAAAATAAGTATTCGGAGGAATATTCTCTAAAGCCATACTAGACATACTATCTTCAGCATAAAGAACAGTATTTTCATTCGATTGGCCGGCTAATGATTGATCATCAGTAATTGCCGGATTTTCTAATTGCCAATTAGGAATCCAGCCTAATGGTTGATTTTGTGTTTCGATATATAACCAATCATTATCAGTTTGGCGAATTTGATATTCTGTTCCGGGATCTAATTCTGTAATTGCTGCTTGATTAGTCCCTGGCTCCTCTCTTAAAGTAATAGGAACTTCAGTATCCAAAATGATCGTTGCTTGATTAATCAAGCCTAATATGGAGAGCCCGCTGAATAATAAGAGTATAAATGAAATAAATAGCGGAAAATATTTCCTTGTCATTAATAATGTTAAGAATTTTTTTACTCTTTCGATAATATCCCTCCATCTCTTATCTTAACAGTAAGCATATGATACTATTATATAATGCTTCATAGACTTTTCAAATGTTTCTGATTTTTGTTACAAGATTGAAATATTCAAAAATAATTACTTATATATTTGACAAATTGCTTTTCACAATGTATTCTGAGACTCG
>JBHWOV010000144.1:0-7726 GCA_043424535.1 Aerococcaceae bacterium | reverse complement strand
TCACTTTAGCGAGAAGGAAATGGTGAAAGCCTTCAAACTTGATGAATGTAACTTGGAGTATTAAGTGCGAATTCAGTAGTGCTTGACGGAGAAGACTTCGATAAAAACGTCAGAGGAATAGTTTAGACTATTTAAATTTAGGTGGTACCACGATACAATCGTCCTATGAGAGGGCGATTTTTTTATTGTGATTATTTGATGATTGAATGAACAGAAAGGAATTACATATGAAAGAAATGCCAACAAAATATCAACCGAATGCGGTTGAAAAAGGAAAATACCAACAATGGTTAGATTTGGATGTCTTTGCGCCATCAGAGGATCCAGATGTTAAACCTTATTCCATTGTTATCCCACCTCCTAATGTCACTGGAAAATTACACTTAGGTCATGCTTGGGATGTCACATTACAAGATATGATTATTCGCCAAAAGAGAATGCAAGGCTATGACACATTATGGTTACCAGGAATGGACCATGCTGGAATTGCGACGCAAAGTAAGGTAGAAGAGCGTCTACGCTCTCAAGGAATCTCAAGACACGATTTAGGACGTGAAAAATTTCTCGAAAAAACATGGGAATGGAAAGAAGAATATGCGTCGATTATTCGTGAACAATGGGCTAAGATGGGAATCTCTGTAGATTATCCCCGTGAACGTTTCACTTTAGACGACAGATTATCTGAAGCGGTACGCAAAGTTTTTGTGACCTTATATGAAAAAGGATTGATTTACCGCGGTGAATATATTATTAACTGGGATCCTGTTCAACAAACAGCTTTATCAGATATTGAAGTTGTTTATCAAGATGACCCAGGTGCATTTTACCATGTGAATTATCCATTAGCAGATGGATCAGGGCATCTGCAATTAGCGACAACACGTCCTGAAACAATGTTAGGAGACACTGCAGTAGCTGTTCATCCGGATGATGAGCGCTATCAACATTTAATAGGCAAAACATTAATTTTACCATTAGTAAATCGTGAAATTCCTATTGTGGGTGATACATATGTTGATCGTGAGTTTGGTACAGGCGTTGGAAAAATTACGCCAGCACATGACCCGAATGACTTTGAGGTAGGAAACCGTCATGATTTACCTCGTATTAATATTATGACGGATGATGGCCATATGAATGCGCAAGCTGGAGAAAAATACGAAGGCCTATCCGTTAAAGAGGCGAGAAAGGCAGTAGTTGAAGATTTAAAACAAGGTAATTATCTTGTTGAAATTGAAGAGATGGTCCATAGTGTTGGACATTCTGAACGTTCTGGTGCGGTAGTAGAACCTCGCTTATCAACACAATGGTTTGTCAAAATGAAACCATTAGCTGAAGCAGCAATCAATAATCAACAAACGGATGAGCGAGTTGATTTTTATCCACCACGTTTCGAGAAAACATTTTTAGATTGGATGGAAAATGTCCATGATTGGGTCATTTCACGTCAATTATGGTGGGGACATCAGATACCAGCTTGGTATCATAATGAAACGGGTGAAATCTATGTAGGAATGGAAGCCCCGGAAGATTCAGAAAATTGGACTCAAGATCCAGATGTATTGGATACTTGGTTCAGTTCAGCATTGTGGCCATTTTCAACAATGGGATGGCCTGACACAGAATCTGCAGATTTTAAACGCTATTTCCCAACCGATACTTTAGTCACAGGTTATGATATTATTTTCTTCTGGGTATCGCGCATGATTTTCCAATCACTGGAATTTACTGGACAAAAACCATTTAAAAATGTATTAATTCATGGCCTCATCCGTGACTCCCAAGGTCGTAAAATGTCCAAATCTTTAGGCAATGGGATCGATCCAATGGATGTCATTGATGAATATGGTGTCGATGCACTACGTTGGTTCTTAGCGAATGGTTCTTCACCTGGTCAAGATGTCCGTTATAGTGAAGAGAAAATGGCATCCGCATGGAATTTTATTAATAAAATTTGGAATGCCAGTCGTTTTGTTCTTATGAATGTTGACGGCATGACGATTGATGAAATCACCATTGGTAATGATTTAACATTAGCGGATCGTTGGATTTTATCAAGACTCCAATCGACCATTGCATCTGTGACACGATTATTTGATAAATTTGAATTTGGTGAAGCCGGACGCGAACTTTATCACTTCATTTGGGATGATTATTGCGATTGGTATATTGAAATGACCAAGGAAACATTGCAAGACGAAACGGCTGATAATCAAACGACCCGTTCCATTTTAATTTACGTATTGGATCAATTCTTACGATTATTACATCCAATTATGCCATTTGTGACGGAAGAAATTTGGCAAAATATTAAAGGGAGTCAACAATCTATTGTTATTGCTGATTATCCAACTGTCCAAGAAAAATATCAAGATGATGAGAGCGAAGAAGCGATGATGAAATTAATCGATATCATCCGGGCAGTCCGTAATATTCGTAGTGAGGCGAATGCTTCATTATCTAAAGCAATTGATATTTATATCAAAGTGAATGATGCGAATGATTTAAATATGTTGGAAGACAATCGCCAATATATTGATCGATTCGGTCATCCAGATACGCTGATTATTTCCAAAAATCCAGATGCTCCTGAGCAGGTCAGTTCGCAAACACTTTCCTTTGCGACAGTAATGATGCCATTGGAAGGTTTAATTAAAGTCGAAGACGAAATAAAACGACTTGAAACAGAAATGACTAAACTTGAAAAAGAAGTCGACCGTGTGACGAAGAAATTAAATAATGAAAACTTCGTCAATAAAGCACCGGAAGCAGTTGTTAATGAAGAACGAGAAAAAGGCCATAATTATCAAGCCCAACTCGAAGCAGTAAAAGAACAAATTGAACAATTACAAAAGATGCTATAATTTAGCGTAAGCCTAAAGTGAAGCTTCACTTTAGGCTATTTTTATTAATTTCTATTGCATAATGCGAAAAAATCTTTAAAATAATGGATTAAAGCAATGCATTTGCTGGTATTTAAAAATAATATAGTGAGGTGTTATGATGCCTTTTCAAACAATCGATCAAGCAATTGATTGGATTATTAATCATGAAATGGATGCGAAACGAAATGGAATCCAAAGAATCCAATATGCCATGGAATTATTGGAGCATCCTCAATTAGATTTGCCGATTATTCATCTTACCGGAACCAATGGCAAAGGTTCAACAACCGCTTTTTTAGCCCAATTACTCAAATCGCAAGGTTATCAAGTGGCGAGTTTTACTTCTCCTCATATTCAAAAGATCAATGAACGGATTCAATATAATGGGCAATTCATTCCAGATGAAGCCTTGTTAGCTTATACGAATCGCATCTATGCTATCAATGAACAATTAGTTGGAGAAGAATATGGCTCTTTAGGTTTTTTTGAAATTATGACGATGATCGCTGCTTTATACTTTAATGATATCCAACCAGATGTTTGTTTAATTGAAGTGGGAATAGGTGGTCTTCAAGATAATACGAATATATTTGATGGCCAAATCGCTGTTATTACGACAATTGGTATCGATCATGTCGATAAATTAGGTGAACGTTTAGAAGATATTGCCTTCCAAAAAGCAGGGATTATTAAGGAAGAAGCCATGGTCATTACAGGAAATATTACCGATTCAGGTGCATTAAATGTGATTGAAAATATCGCCAATGAGAAGAAGGCGACACTTTATCAATATCACCGCGATTTTAAATCAACTGAAGCGATGATCACATCTGAGAATCAAACGCAGTTTGTTTTTGAAAATCCATCGTTAAAATTTGAGGCAATGATCAATTTACTAGGCCACTATCAAATAGATAATGCGAGTGTAGCCATTGAAGCCTGTTTATTATGGATGGAACGCACACATCGAACAGTTAATCTAAAAGCTCTTCAAGAAGCATTGGAAAAGACGAAATGGCCAGCGCGTTTGGAAAAAATAAATACATTACCTTTGGTCTATATCGATGGTGCCCATAATGTATTGGGACTTGAAGCATTGAAACAAGCAATGGTTGATTATTTCGCCGAATATAATATTTATTTATTATATTCAGGATTAAGTAAAAAAGATCAACAAGCACACTTGAGTTTATTGACGACTTTTCCAGTTAAAGAAGTTATATTGACAGAATTCGAATTTGAAGGAGATGTGCTATCGGTCGAATATGCCTATGAATTGCTAAAAAAATATGATTTAGCGTCGGATATTGTTTTTTATGAAGCAGAGGATTGGCAAGTTTATGTTCAACAGTTTATATCACAGAATCAGAAGCAAGACATGCTGATTATTACAGGATCTTTGTATTTTGTTTCGCAAGTGCGACAATATTTTCAAAAAATATGACATATATCCTCCTAAAAGGGTTATTTATTAATAGGATAATCAATATTTGATGGAGGAATATGATGAATAATCAATTAATTGTAAAAGAAATGCCTGAAAATTTAAGACCTCGTGAACGGCTAATGAATTATGGTGCCAAAGCCTTAAGTGATCAAGAACTATTAGCAATTATTTTAAGAACAGGTCTTAAAGGAAAAAATGTCTTAGAGGTAGCCCAACAATTATTAGTTGCCATGGGTGATTTGTCAATGCTTAGAAATGCGAGTATTGATGAATTGATGCAAGTGGATGGCATCGGACAAGCCAAAGCGATTGAATTATTGGCAACAATAGAATTTGGTTCACGTGTTTCGCAAGCACATTACCCGCGTTTTACCAAAGTTGATTCTACCACTATTGCAGGAGAATTATTGGTGCGTCAGATGCAACATTACCAACAAGAAAAATTATGTGTGCTCTTTTTAAATACTAAAAACTATATTATCCAGCAAAAAATAATTTTTATTGGAACGGTTAATTCATCTGTCGCGCATCCACGAGAAATCTTTCGTGAAGCAGTGAAATATCCAACAGCTCGAATTATCGTCGCTCATAATCATCCTTCTGGCGACCCTAGTCCTTCTCCAGCAGATTTGATTTTTACCAAGCGATTGATATCTTGTGGCTCAATGATGGGAATTGAAATTCTTGATCATATCATTGTCGGCGGCAGTGATTATATTAGTTTACAAGACACGACTGATTTATTTTTAAATTGATTTGTTATGACGAACATGTTATCGTTTGCTTTATTAAAAATGACTGTGTAAACTATAAGTATGTTTTTGAAGAGGTAATAAAGGTTTGATCTTATCAATAGTCATCCGCATACCGCAACAGAAATATAGTATTATGTGGAGGAGGAATGAACTTGGCAGAAGGAGTTGTAAAATGGTTCAATGCTGATAAAGGTTTTGGCTTTATCGAGCGTGAAGGAGAACCAGATGTTTTTGCACATTTTTCAGCTATCCAAGGTGAAGGCTTTAAGACTTTAGAAGAAGGTCAAGCTGTTTCATTTGATATTGAAGAAGGACCTCGTGGTCCTCAAGCAGCGAACATCGAAAAATTATAATTATCACAAGATATGACGGTTCTTTATTAGAATCGTCTTTTTTTGTGGTGATATTTATATTTAATCATTCAATTTTACAATTGAAGAATATTAGCTTAGGCTAGTTTTTCATGAGTGGTTTTGATATAATACTTTGGTATATTGACCATATTATCTGGAAAGGGGACTACCTATGGCTTTGTTTGGAAAACGACTGATTGCAATTGATATGGGAACAACCAATACATTGATCGCAATCCATAAAAAAGGCATTGCACTACGAGAACCCTCTCTTATTGCTGTAAAAAAGGGGACAAACGAGGTTGTCGCATTCGGAGAAGCAGCATTAGAATTAGTAGGCCGCGTGTCTGATGAATATGAAGTTATTCGCCCAATCCAACAAGGGGTTATCGATAATTTTCAACTAACCAAGAGAATGCTAGCAGAGTATATAAAAAAAGCATTGAAAACGAATCGCATTCATTGTGAAGCAGTCATTTCAGTGCCAAGCAATATTACGAAGGTAGAACGTAAAGCTTTAGTAGATGCATTACGTGAAATTGGTATTTTTCGAGCGATGATTGCAGATGAAATCACTGTATCCGCATTAGGAATGAACCTCGATATTGAAAAGCCCTTGGGAAATATGGTCTTAAATGTTGGCGGAGGTAAATCATCCGCAGGTATTATTTCTTATAATGCCATTATTCAGCAACAAACAGTAAATATTGGTGGCGATAATCTTGATCTTGCTATTGCTGATCGAGTAAGAGACCATTATAATTTAATTATTAGTCAAGAAACTGCTGAAAAATTGAAACAATCATTAGGGACAGCTAGCTATGAAGACATAGATGCCCAGGATACGATGGAAGTCAGTGGCTTAAGTGTTGCGACTGGTGTTCCTTCGACAGCAAATGTAACAGTCAAAGTCGTTCATGAAGCCACTGAGAGGCAAATAGAGCAGATTATAAAGGTCTGCAAAAAGGTGTTTGAAACGATTCAACCGGAGTTAGCCTCAGATGTTCTTGAAAACGGTATATATTTAACAGGTGGAACCGGATTATTACGTCGCTTACCAGAAAGATTAGAACGTGAATTAGGATTACCTGTTAATTTATCAGAACAACCCTTTGATGATCCAATTATGGGAACTGAGAAATTGCTTCAAGATTTAAGAATAGAATCAAAACGAATCGAGCGAAGTCGACGTTAAGATAGAAAGAGGATGTACATTGTTAAATAACAAAAAATTAATCGGAATCCTATTATCGGCGATTGCGATTGTCTCGCTTATTAGCTTTACAATGGTGAATGGTTCAGGCAATGTCTTCACAGGGGCTGTGAATAATACAGGTGCTTGGATTGGGAGAGTCTTCTCTAAACCAGTAAATGGCGTTGTCAATTTTGTTGACTCTGTAGATAATTTAGTGAATACCTTTGAGGAAAATCAACATCTCAAACTTAAAATCGATGAAATTGATGAATTACAAGTACGAGTTGCTGATTTAGAAACAGAAAATGAACGTTTAAGACAAACATTAGATCTGAATCAAATTTTGAGTCAATATACTGTTTCGAATGCGACTGTTATCTCACGAAATCCTGACCAATGGCAAGAAACATTAATGATTGATGTCGGAACAAATCATGGCATTGAAAAAGATATGGCGGTCATGGCAGGAAATGGATTAATCGGTCGAGTGATTGAGGTCAATCCTCACAGTTCGAAAGTTTTATTATTAACGACTCAACAAGATAATGCAAGTAAAGTATCAGCGCGTATTCAAACGGATGAAGATGGTGGTTCTGCTATTGGAATTATCGATTCTTATGATCCAACAAAAGGTAACTATATGATGACTCAAGTTGATCCGGCAGCAGAAATAGAGCCAGGAGATATGGTCATTACTTCAGGTCTCGGTGGCGTCATTCCAAGCTCATTACTTATTGGAGAAGTAGCTGATGCATATATGGATGAACATGGTTTATCACAAATCGTTGAAGTGGTACCAGCTGGTGAGATGACGGATATTCGTTTTGTTACAGTCATTCGTCAAGAAGGGCAGAGTGATCAATAATGATGGCAAATCGTTGGCAGAAATTACGATGGACGATTCCACTTATTTTATTAATGACGACGATTATCGATGCAGCAATACCAGCGATTTTTCCGACTGCGTTTCTAGCGAACAACCAAATTGTTGTCTCTCATATCACATTATACTTTATCGTTGTGTGTGCTTGTTATTTTAGAGATAGTTGGATCTTAACTTATAGCTTTCTATTCGGATTATTTTATGATAG
>JBHWOV010000143.1:0-12055 GCA_043424535.1 Aerococcaceae bacterium | reverse complement strand
AAGTTAAGAATAACAAAGGTATTTGGAGAGAGTAAAATGATGAATTTAAATACAACACAATTAAATATAGTCATTATTAGCATGATTAGATAGTGTTTGTATCGGCACTTTCAGATACAAACACGAAAAAAATTTAAGTTTGTATCTATATGTGCTAATCATTTTGTGATGCTCGTATAGAGATATAATCTAAATGGGCTGAGCATATTCTTTTCAGCAGATATATTTTTAATGGTCTATTTAGATTAAATCAATCTAAATAGGCTTTTTATTTTACTTTGAAAAGGAGAATATGAATGCAAAAGAATGATGTAAAAAATATTGATTGGGAAAAACTAGGTTTTCAGTATATTAATACAGGAAAAAGCTACCGCGCCTATTATAAAGATGGTAAGTGGAGTCCTGGTGAAATTACAAATACGAATAAGGTAACCATTAGCGAAGCTTCACCAGCGCTTCATTTAGGGCAGCAATGTTTTGAAGGATTGAAGGCGTATCGAACTAAGGATGGTTCCATTCAATTATTCCGGGTTGATCAAAATGCAGCACGGATGGTTCGATCCGCTCAAAAAGTGATGTTGCCACCTTATCCTGAAGAAGATTTTGTACGTGCAGTTCATGAAGTTGTCAGAGCAAATCAAGAATGGGTTCCTCCTTATGGATATGGAGCGACATTATATATTCGTCCATTTTTGATTGGTGTTGGCGATGTCGTTGGGGTAGCTCCTGGACCGGAAGCTATTTTTGGTATTTATGTCACGCCTGTTGGACCTTATTTCAATGGGGGATTACAGCCAGCGCCTTTCATGGTGAGTCGTTATGACCGTGCAGCACCATATGGAACGGGAGCAGCTAAAGTTGGAGGAAACTATGCATCCAGTTTTTCAGCAGGAAAAGAAGCACAAGAAAATAATTTTGCTGATGCGATTTTCTTAGATCCGGCTACACACACTAAAATTGAAGAAGTAGGTTCAGCAAACTTTTTCGGCATTACACATGATAATGTCTTTGTGACACCGAAATCACCGTCGATTTTACCAAGTATTACAAAATATTCTTTATTAGAACTTGCCGAAAAACGTCTCGGACTGGAAGTTAAAGAAGGAGATGTCTATATTGACCAATTAGACCAATTTAAGGAAGCCGGTGCGATGGGAACAGCCGCTGTTATTACACCAGTGGGAAGCATTACGCATGGCGATAAGAAACATGTTTTCTATTCTGAAACAGAAACGGGGCCACTCACCAAAGCATTATATGACGAATTGACCGGTATTCAATTTGGCGAGAAAGAAGCACCTGAAGGTTGGGTTCAAACGGTAGACTTAAATTAATCATAGAACACAAAGATCCTTATTAAGTTTTTACTTAATAGGGATCTTTTATCTTGTATATTAAAATGTGAATGAAATCAGTTTGCTTAATCATTGTCATGAGTAAATGTATTTTTTTCACGTTTATTAATCATCACTAGTCCAACCAATGATAGGCCACTGATGAGTATTCCTGTTTTGAGGAAAGGTTGTTTAAAGCGCAATTGAATCACATTCTCACCTGGTTGTAGAGGGAATCCAATCAATCCATAATTGCTCTTCACAATATCCGTTGATTGTTGATTAATTTCCAATTGCCAACCTGTCTCATAAAATACTGGTAAGACCATAAATGGCGCATTCGCTTCATTATTGAAATGAATATCTATCGCACCATCATCGATTTGTACAGTATAGTCGAGATTCTGGTCTGCTTGGCTCCGCTCAGCATGTTGTTCAGTGTTTAGACCATAGACATTATGTATCTCAAAATCATATCCTGTTCCCGATTCTAATTGAATATCAATCTTTTCTTTGGATGGTAATTCCATTTGATGGCGATAAACTTGACTAGAATATTCATCAGAAGAGGCTTTGATTTCAAAAGCATGATCATCAAATTGATAATGGAAAACGCGTTGTTTATCATCATTATGTCGTTTAATCGTATAGTCAATAACAATCCGATCATATGCTTCAACTTCTTCAAGCTGCAATTGCAAATCAAAAGTGGATCCTGTTTCTTGAGTCAATTGTCCATCTTCTAATTGTTCCAATCCTTGCACTTGATAATGAAGTGATTGCTGTAAAGAAGCATCTGGTTTTTTATTGGCATATTCAGCTGGGACGATCGCGCCATTGATTAAATAAGGATCTTTGAAATCATGGAGCGCAAAATCCGTTTCGCTATATAAATGCTCGACTGGATGGATAAAAGCATAAGGTGAACGATTGTCATAAATTTGAATACCATCAAATTTTTGATCTGTTTGATAATCATAAGGGACTAAATAAGTTGACTTATCATTGGCTAAAATATGATTCACTTGCATGATTGAATTTAATATCGTTCGACCACCAAAACCAAGTGTGGTAGGACCATTGATTTCTCTCTGGTTGATGACTCCGAATTGTTGAATCATTTGTTGCTGATATTGATTTTGAAAACTGACATAGGAACCTAAATAACCAATTTGTTGCTGCATTGCCCAGTTGATATTATCAGCATAATCAATACGGTCAGAAATAAGATTTTTTTGCTTAATATAATTTGTTGCTTGAATAAAAGGTTGATTCGAATTTTCATATTTCTGTTGAATCATTGTTCGATCAACTTTATCAAGACCGTATTGATCGATAAGAATATTTTGATTCGTCATCAGAGGATAAAGAGTTAATCCTGTAAAGACAAAGGGATAAAATAGTTGATTGCGCTTTGCATTCATCCAGAATAGTGCCCCAGACAAACCAATGATGGTGAACAGCAATATCCAAGGATGATATGCTTTGGTTTCATCAATATAAAGTGCGTAGCCAAACAAAATCAAAGTGATAAGCGTAGAAAACAATATCTCGCGCTGTATATTCAGCTGTGCTTTTCTTTCGCTAATGAGTTGTAATCCCATCGCAATAACGATCGCGATTAAAATAAAAGTCAGATAGGGGAAACGATATTGTGGATAAGAAAATCCATTAAATAAACTCGCCATCTTAGGACTCGCACGAAAGAAAATAAAAACAGCTGCAAAGCATTTAAAAAATAATATCGGTTTATATTTGTTGAGACCCCATATAAAGAAAATGATGACAAATAAAATTGGAATCAATTGAATCGTATCATTTAATAGCATCGTATCAGCTTTTAAAAAGTTTGGGTTCAGCCAAGGAATCGAATTATTAGCGCTTTGCCGTTGCGTATTGATAAATCCCCATACAAAAGTTAGAAAACCTGGTGCTCCCAAACCAGCCCCAATGATGCCGTATCGTAAATAGTGTTTTATTTGTTCAAGAGGTCGGCGCTCATTTGGCCACAGAGAAATGCCCATTCTGAGTAATGCGTATATGCCAGCAAATATCAAATTAATATAAGCAAAATAGCCATTACTAAATAGAGATAAGGCAATTCCTACCGAAAAGACCCATTGACGTTTCCCGGTGATAATGTGTTCGATGCCTGCTAAGATAATCGGTAAAAATAACATGGCATCAGTAAAAAATTCCCATAATACCGCATGTCTAAAATAAATACTTGAAAAGACATAGAAGAAAGCACCAATAATACTGTAAACGCGTTTTAAATGCATTTGTTTAAAATAGTATAGGGTTGCCAAATAAATGAAAAAAGATTTGATGATACTTGTATATACGGCAACTCTTGCCCAATAAATCATATTGACATGATCGACAATGCCTAACCATTCTAATAGTTGTGTTCCAGCCATTATGAAATAATTAAATAGGGAAGTTGAATAATAATAGCTCAGTCGTGTAAAGAAACTGGCGCCGCCTCCAAAATCAAAACTATAGAAAAAATTTCCAGCTTTGTATTGTTGATATAAAAAATCTTTGAAAATTTGCATTTGGACTAATTGATCACTAGGTCCGACCATATATTGATCGGCAGTCCATTGGCGATAAAGAAATAATCCATGTGTGATGATGACGATGAGTGCGATATAGATTAGCGTCATTATATTGCGTCGATTAAATTTAGCCATTAAACAGCTCCTCTCTCCACAGATATCAAAATTATAACACAGCTAGAAGATCAAATAATCTGTTTATCAAATGAATGATTTAAAAATATCCCTATGCTATGTAAGAGCAAAGGGATATTTTTTTAACATTTAATATGTTAACGATGAAAAATCTTAGCTTAAAATCAAATCAACTAATTCTTCTTTAATATCACTATTAAAGTATGGTTTTAAGTCAATTGTATTTAATGCTTTTAACAACTCATAACGTTGTTCTGGTACACCTTGGAGTACTTTCTCAACATCACTAATGGGTTGGCTTCCGAAGAAATCGCCATAAATATTAATCGTATCAATGCGACCCTTACGAATAGATAAATGCACTTCTACTGTTCCAACACCATCAATGCGTGTATCACGAGCATATTCATAAGCAGGCTCTGCACCACGTACCCACTCCCAATGATGCCATTTTTCTTCACAACGCTTGTCAATCGCTGCCCAATCTGCATCTGTTAATTCATAGCGCTTAGCTTGTGATAGATCGTCTACACCTAATAAACGGCATGTGACTAGATCGTGGAATTCACTAGCAGTTAAGGATTGATATTCTGGCGCGAGATGAGGGCGAATACTTTCAACGCGACTACGAACAGAGTCAATTCCTTTCGATGTGATTTTTTTACGATTAGGTGTGAGTGAGCCCATCATTGCTTCGACATCAATATCTAATTGAAGCGAATATCCTGCATAGATTCGTTCAGGATCAAAACTCATTGCGGCACCTGATATTTTCTTACCATTAATTGTTAAATCATTACGTCCTGTCATTTCAACGTTTGTAGCACCAAGGTCGTGTAATACTTGGGTGACTGGCTCGTATAGACGTTTAAAATTTAATTCATGATTCATCGAATCTTTATTGAATAAATAACAGAAACTTGTATTCCCGCGGTCTAAATAAATAGCGCCACCACCGGTGTCACGGCGACATAGTTGAATGTCATTTTCTTCCATATATTGTAAGTTCACCTCTTTGGCAGCATTTTGATACCGTCCCATTTGTACTTGAGGCGATGTTGTATATGGCATCATAATGTCATCATCTAAGAATAAATGTTGACGGACATATTCTTGCAATGCCATATCTGTTCCAGGTGTGAATACTTTTTCTCCATTACGTTTCATTTCAATAAGTATCATCAAAAGTTCTCCTTTTATAAATTATTATTATATCGATTATAACAGAGCTTATATCTGATTGCCTAGATAAAGATTAGTACAGTTTTTTATTTTTTTGAAACAGCTCAATTGCGAATTTAGATAGAATAGGGTATGATACAATAAGAATATATGAGGAGGACATCAGATGAGCAAGTTTAAAACTTTTTTCTTTATTGACCAAGACGGAGATACATACACTGTTCGCATGACACCAGAGTTACAAGATGATTTAGGAACAGTTGGTTATGTTGAATTTACGGATGAAGAATCTATTAAAGAAGGTGACAGCTTTATGAATATTGAAGCTGCAAAAACAGTTTACGAAGCACAAGCTCCATTAAGTGGACGCATTGTGGAACGAAATGAAGCAGCTGTTGAAACACCAGAATTATTAAATTCAGAAAAAGCCGAAGAAAACTGGTTAATAAAATTAGTCGATGTCGACGCAGATGCTTATAATGAGTTACCAGACGCTTAATTTTAATAATATTGTTTCAATGCACTTTTGAGAAGCGAGATAAGCTTCCCTAAGTGCATTTTATTCTATCGAAAGGAGCGTGTGAGATGCAGACTGAACGATTACAATCGATGATCACTTATTTAATGCAAGAAGAAGGCAATCAAGTAGATCTTGATATACCTAAATTATTACCAACTGACGAAGCAAGATTATATACAATATGGCGGGCATTAGTCAATCTACGTTTACCCAATCCGGTATCTGAAGAATATATTGAGACTGAAAATGCTTATTTACAAACAGCACTCAAACAAAAAGAAGTGACAACGCTTGCAGATTTAACGCCGATTGAACCACAAATATATTTATGGCAAGGCGATATTACACAATTAGCAGTCGATGCGATCACCAATGCAGCCAATAGTGAATTTTTAGGTTGTTTCATACCGAATCATCATTGTATTGATAATGAAATTCAAACGCATGCAGGAGTGCAAGTGCGACTAGACTGTTACAATATTCGGCAAGAGCAAGGTCGGAAAGAACCCGTAGGTAAAGCCAAAATAACTTCCGCCTACAATTTACCCGCGAATTATATTATTCATACGGTTGGACCGATTGCTAATGGCAAGCCATCGCCAATTAAAGCGCATCTCTTAGCTGAATGTTATCGCTCGGTTTTAACATTAGCTGACCAAAAAGGGCTGGAATCAGTCGCCTTATGCTGTATTAGTACTGGGGAATTTGGTTACCCACAAGAACCCGCAGCAGAAATCGCAATTGAAACAGTTAAAAATTATTTACAAGAAACAAAAAGTCAATTAAATATTGTATTTAATGTATTTCTAGATAGCGACTTGGCTATTTATCAATCAATTTTAAATAAAGGAGCAAATACATGACAAAAATTTGGCATACTGACACCCAACAAACAGATCAATCGCAAATATTATACGAATTGATTCAAGAAGCGGATGCGATTTTAGTAGGCATCGGTGCGGGAATGTCAGCGGCGACAGGATTCGTTTATTCTGGCCCACGCTTTACAAATGTGTTCTCAGATTTCATTGAAAAATATGGCTTCTTCGATATGCTTCAAGCATTTATTTTTGATGATTGGGAGTCTCCCGAAGAAGAATGGGCATTTATGAGTCGTTTTGTGGCTTTAAATTATTTCAATCAACCGGAAGGTTTAGCTTATACACAATTAAAAGAACTCATTACTCAGAAACCCTATCATGTGATTACAACGAATGCTGATTCGGCTTTTTATCGTTCAGATTATGATATGACAAAAGTCTTTCGTTGTCAGGGAGAGTATGGATTATTGCAATGTGCAAATCAATGTCATGAGCAGGCTTATCCATTAAATCCCACATGGAATCAAGAAATGATTGAGCAACAAACAGATATGAAAGTACCTGAAGCACTTATTCCGCGATGTCCAAAATGTGGACATCATATGGAAATTAATAAACGGGATGCGATTCGCGATATGGTCGAAGATCCAGACTTTCATCGTCAGAAGGCACGTTATCAAGACTTTTTAGACGACTATCTTGATAAAAAATTATTATTATTGGAATTCGGTGTTGGCAAGAAGACACCTCAATTTATTCGTGAACCATTTCAAGAAATGGCAGAAGTACATCCAGAAGTTCTTTATGTTACGGTGAATCAGCGTATGTATCAAATTCCTGCAACAATCAAAGATCAAACAATCCGTCTGACAGAGGATATTGCACCTCTAGTAGCTGAGACTTATCAAATCAGTCAGAAAGGAGACCGTGCACGTGGTTAAATTAAGTATTTTAGATTATGCACAAATCGATGAAGGTAGTAATGCACAACAAGCAATTCAAGAATCGGTAGAATTAGCACAACATGCTGAAAAATTAGGCTTTCATCGTTTTTGGGTAGCAGAGCATCATGATGTTCCTGCCTTTGCTTCATCCAGTCCAGAGATGTTAATGATGTATTTGGCTGATCATACCGAAACGATTCGTATCGGTTCAGGCGGTGTGATGTTACCGCATTATTCAGGATTAAAAATTGCAGAAAATTTTCAGATCCTGCAGGCCGCACATCCTGGTCGGATAGATTTGGGGATGGGAAATTCGAGCGGCACTAAAGTTGTCAATCAAGCGCTGAATGAACAACGTCAACGCTTGTCGAGTTATCGTGGAACGATTGAAGATTTAAAACATTATCTCACAGCCGATAAGGATGATGATTTCCGTTTTGGCTCGATTTCAGCCAATCCGGTTAATCAAACAGTACCCGAATTTTTCTTATTATCTACCAGTGTTCGCAATGCTAAGATGGCTGCAGAATTAGGGATCGGTTATTGTTATGGAATGTTTCCTTATGCGTCCGGTGATAAATTAGAAATTGGTCGTGAAGCGATGGCAACTTATCGGGATGAATTTCGATCATCAGATATTTTTGAAACACCACAAACGATGTTCGCGCTTTTTGCTGCCATTGCAGATACAGAAGAAGAAGCGGAAGCATTGGCAAAAGCAATCGATTTATGGATGTTAGGGCAAAATGATTTTGGACGCTTCGATCAATTTCCAAGCGCTGAATGGGCAGCAAATTATGAACCGACACCGGAAGAGGCAAAGACCATCAAAGCTAATAGAACACGCATGGTTGTTGCCACTCCAGAGACTTTACGTGAGCAATTAGATCCTTATTTAGAAGCGTTTGAGTGTGATGAAATATTATTATGCACGATTATGCCAGGAATTGATGCTCGTAAACGCGGAATTGAATTATTGGCCCAAGCATATTTATAAAGGAGAAATTTAATGACAACAAATTATGATGCTTTATTTGAACCACTGACACTACCAAATGGGATTGAATTGGCAAATCGCTTTTCAGTTAATCCGATTACTACCAATTCTTCCACACGTGAAGGGTTAATTACGGAAGAAGATGTGAATTATGCTAAGCGTCGGGCGAAATCAGCACCATTACATATTACGACAGCCGCATATATTGAAGACTATGGTCAATTATTTGAATATGGGCCAAGTATTCGTGATGATCGTCATATTTATGGTCTATCGAAATGGGCAGAAGCCATTCAATCACAAGGAGCTAAAGGAATCGTTCAGTTAACCCATGCGGGACGGTTCGCACGTACCACATTGCAAGATTATGGCATTACTTATGGCCCAACTGAAATGGATTTACAAACTCCCGAGCCGCATCGTTCTTATGCGATGAGTCAACGTAAAATTGACCATGTGATCGAACAATATGCTGAAGCGGCGCGTCGAGCAATTCGTGCGGGATTTGCTGGTGTCGAAATTTCGAATGCTCAACGCTTATTGCCACAACAATTTTTCTCAACATTTTCAAATCAACGAACAGATAAATATGGACCACAATCCATTGAAAATCGTGCGCGCTTTGGTGTTGAGATTACAGCAGCTATTCAAAAAGTTGTAGAAGAAGAACAAGCTAAAGATTTCATTATTGGCTTCCGTGGGACACCGGAAGAAGTCCGCGGCGATCAAATTGGTTATACTGTTGAAGAATTCAATGAATATGTTGACCGTTTACTAGATGTCGCCGATCTTCAATACTTTGCAATCGCATCTTGGGGTAAAAATGTCTATTTAAATAAAGTTCGTGCTGAAGGAGAAAATCAAGGACGCTTAGTGAATGAAGTTGTTCATGAACATTTTAAAGGCCGTCTACCGATCATCGCTACTGGTGGAATTGATTCACCAGATACAGCACTTGATGCGCTAAAACATGCCGATATGGTTGGTTTATCCTCTGTTTTCGTTACCGAGCCAGATTTTGTCAGCAAATTAGCATCTGGTCGTGTGGATGAAATCGATCCAAGTTTACATCCTGATCAAGTGGCTGATTTAGCCATTCCACAACGTGCCTTCAAAGATTTGGTCGACTTCTTTGATTTAGGTGGGACATTATCTGAAGAAACACGTGATACTTTGAGAGAGATGGCAGATCAAAACATTTCATCTGATGTAAAAGTATACCGTAAAGAAGACTAATTATTGAGGATGTTCATAATGGAACACATAATTTCAGCTGTTCTTGTATTTATTTCCACATCGATTGATTATTTGGTTGTATTAACCATACTCTTTTCACTCATTAAATCCGATAAGAAACTGGCCATATATATTGGCCAGTATATCGGCACTGGGTTATTAGTTGGTTTTAGTTTAATCGCAGCTTATTTTTTAAAATTTATTCCTGAAGATTGGCTGATTGGATTATTGGGATTGATTCCACTTATTTTAGGTATACGAGCAATTTTTGTTGATGAAGATATTAATGAAAGTGAAATTCAAGAGAAATTAACCAACAATCAATCTTTAATGATGAGTGTTGCTGCATTAACGATGGCCTTAGGTGGAGATAATTTAGGTGTGTATATTCCATACTTTACGGGGATGCCTAACAAAGGAATCATTATTGCGATAGTGGTATTCATGATCGGGATTTTTCTGCTTTGTTATTTATCTGAGAGTCTAGCGAATGTTCCTTTTATCGGAGAGATAGTGGAACGTTATGAGAGAATCATTGTTCCTGTGGTCTTTATTGGACTAGGGCTATATATTCTCATCGAAAATGGGACGATTACTTATTTATTTAGTAAATTAATATGATTAAAAGTCATGGAATTTAAAGTAGAATCTTTAGTCATGAAATAGCGCTAAAATCCATTTGTAGTATACTTAAACTAGTAACTTAGAGGAGGCAATACGATGAAAAAAACTTGGCTTATCACGGGTTGTTCGAGTGGGATTGGCAAAGGGATTGCCGAAGCAGTCTTAGCAAAAGGTGATCAGGCAGTTATCACTTCGCGAAATAAAGATAAATTACAATCATTTGTCGACCAATATCCAGAAAATGTATTGGCAGTTGAATTAGAATTAACACAATCTGGTGAAATAGAACAACTCGTACAACAAGCGGTAGCTCATTTTGGTCACATTGATGTCCTCGTCAATAATGCCGGTCATGGTTATCGAGCGGCAGTGGAAGAGGGCGAATTCGAACAATTGGATAATTTATTTCAAACCAATTTATTTGGACCGATTCAATTAATTCAGGCTGTTTTACCAATGATGCGAAAAGAACGACGTGGTGCGATCATTAATATTTCATCTATTGCTGCATTCTCGGCAGGCGTGGGATCTGGTTATTATGCTGCTAGCAAAGCGGCGCTTGAATCTGTATCCGACGCATTGTATCAAGAAGTGACACCCCTCGGGATAAAAGTCATGAACGTGCAACCAGGCGCATTCCAAACACGATTTTATGATACAAATATCGAAGGCACCGCGATAAAAATTGATGATTATAATGCAACAGCTGGAAAAAATCGTAAAGAAAATATCCAGCAGGATCAAGTTTATCCTGGGGATCCTCAAAAAGCAGGACAGATTATTGTAGAGACAATTGGACAAGAGAACCCGCCATTTCGTTTATTATTAGGAAGTGACGCGATTTCGATCATGTCAGAAGCACTACAAGAACGCTTAGATGAAATTGCAGACTGGGAACAAGTAAGCATTCAAACGGACTTCGATTAAAAAATATCATCAAAAGATGTAAATTTGACTAAGTGAAATGAATGCGTTATAATTCATTAAAATATAAAGACTGAAACAAAGGGGAGCCTTGAGCTGAGACATGATTTTCATGGACCCTTCGAACCTGTTTGTTAGCACAAGCGTAGGGATTGTTTAGTATACACTATACCTATACCTTCTTTGGATCAGTTTATTTAACCATGGGAGGTATTTTTTATGTCGAAAATGTCTGTTTCTACATTGTCAGAGATTGCGATTATATCCGCAATCTGTATGGTTTTATCTTATATACCAGCGGATATCGCTTGGTATCAAATTTCATTAGGGTGTTTGCCGCTCGCTATTTTAAGTTTGCGTCGTGGTCTAGGAGCAGGACTTAGTGCAGGATTTATTTGGGGATTATTACATATCATCTTAGGAAAGGCTTATATTTTATCCCCTGTTCAATTAATTTTAGAGTATTTCTTAGCCTTTATGTTGATGGGATTGGCTGGGGTTTTCTCGAATAAATTCCAACAATCGCTTCAAAAACAGCCTCAATATGTTATTCGCTATTATAGTGTGGCAGCAGCAATTGGCTGCTTTGCGAAATATTTGATTCATTTTATCGCTGGATATATCTTTTGGGGTCACTATGCCCCAGATGGAATGTCCCCGATTATTTATTCATTATCCGTCAATGGTGTTTCGGGAGTTTTGACCTTTATCTATTTGATGTTTACAGGAACTTTTTTATTGAAACGTTATCCACAACTATTCCGCCAGCCAGACAGG
>JBHWOV010000142.1:0-4071 GCA_043424535.1 Aerococcaceae bacterium | reverse complement strand
TTTTAAGTTTTTATTTTTATTTGTATGTGCGTTTTTATATCTTTTATAATCTATAAATTTATAATCCACAGTGCTTTGCTTTCCATATTTTTCTAAAATACTAATAATCTCATCATGGGATAACAAACCTTCTGTATTATAGCTAAGAATAATATATCTCGAATTAGTCTTTTTGATTAAATCTTCAAAAGCATTGAAAACTGAGTCTTTTCTACAATAGTCACTTTTTTGTTCAGAATAATCTCTTAATCCAGTTACTCCTTTTATTCTAGGAGCATCATATTTAGCTATTGTTTCTAATACATGATAATTGGGCAAGTACTGCCTTTGATTATATGGTGGATCAAAGTATGCTAAATCTGTTTTTATATTTTCGATTAATTTATTAGAATCTTCATTATATGCTTGTCCTACTGAATTATTAATTGATAAACCTACATTTTTTAATTCTAAATTATTCAACGCCCTTTTATCCCAGTGTTTTAAATAAGCTCCATATACTCCTGTTATATTGCTGATAAATGGAACTGCTTCTATTAGACAGGCAAGTAAGTAAAAATATTCATCTTCATTAATAGAAGATGCATTATACCAATTTTCAATCTGAGTCCTAACTAAATCAATTTTTAAAGCATTCTCTTCTGTGAAATACATCCTTCCACCCTTAGGACTATAATTTTGGTAAATAAAGCAGTTCGCTAAATCTAAATTCATATTTTCTAAATTAAGATTATTTAGATATGCTATTGGATCTGATATACCTAAATTTATAAATTCTAATTTAGAATTTATCCCAACTGTTCCTCTTAATAGCACATAAGAAAAATACATCAAATCGTTAGATATAACATCATATCCGAGATTTTTAAATTCACGAGATACAACTCCCGAACCAGCAAATACATCTGATATACTTTTTACATCTATTGTTTTTTCTTTAATTAATTCTAGTATATATGGTATAATCAGCGTTTTGCCACCAATAAATCTCATTTGCTTTCCTCTTCATTCTTTCTTCTGTATTCAATAATATCTCCAATATCACATTGAAAATACTCACAAATCTTTCCTAATGTTTCCAAACTTACATTTTCGTCTCTTCCCATTTTTGCTATTGTCTTGGGAGTTGTTGCTATTGCACATTGTAAGTCTGCTTTTTTCATATTTTTATCTATTAATAACTTCCATAATTTATTATATGAAAATCCCATATTATTCTCCAGTTCTATATTTTACCTTTCTACATGTATAGATTAACTACCTAATTATAGCATATAACACAGATCCCTTTCAATTATATGATTTAGTGTGGTAAACTAAGCAATAAAATAAAGACAGTCCGAAGACTGCCGATATTTATCTCTCTGTACCTTTGCTATGGTCTTTCTTATTTGACTTCACTTTGTCATCTGGCTTAAAGCTTTTTATTTGCCCTAATATGGACTTTTTACCCTTGTCTTGACTCTTTAATTGTTCTTTTGCTTTTAAAGAGTTTGGAATACAAAAAGAGATATTATATTAAAACAATATTTGTCTGGTACTGGGACTGGGACGGGACTAAAAATTTGAAAATGTCCTATAATTAGGTGGATTTGGTGATACTCCAAAAAATAGAATGTAGTATTTTGAACGGTTTGGTATATATCGTACGTTTGGAAAAGAAGAATGGTAATAAGAGTTAGATAAATATTTCATTTAAAATAAGTTGTAAATTATTTTACAGCTTCTTTTTGCGTATATTAAGATCAGTGGAACGGATAATATGGGGAAGATATTAGCAAATGTTGCAGTATTTGAATATAATATCATTGCACTAACAATATTTTTTTAAATAATAGAGAGAAACGAGGTGTATAAATGGACGTTATTTTAACAGTCGAAGAAATTATCATTAGAATACTTTTATCGGCATTTATAGGGTTCATTATCGGGTTTAATCGCGAGAAACATTCACCTGCCGGTATTCGAACTCATATGATTTTAGCTATTGGTGTTTGTGTTATCACATTGGTCCAAGTAGATATGACGGCTGAAACGATTTTATGGAATATGGAGCATCCAGATTATTTGGGGGCGGTAAGTAGTGACATTGGAAGATTAACGGCTCAGATAGTCTCTGGTATTGGTTTTTTGGGATCTGGATTGATTCTTGTTCGTAATGAACGGACAGTTGATGGCATGACTTCTGCTGTTTCATTATGGACCGTCGCCAGTATTTCAATTGCTGTAGGTTATGGAGAATACTTAGTTAGTATCTTAGCGACAATCTTTCTTATCATCACATTAACAACAATGAACTTTAAAAGTACGCGTTTTGGCATAATGAATCTGAAAGTAGCATTTAGAGAAAAACAAATTGAGAGAGATTTATTGACTGAATTTCTTGAAGAATTTGATGGGAAGCTTGTCAATTATACGATGGCTAATAAAAAAGATAATCAAAAGACTGAATATCATTATTCTTTCGAAATAGAATATCGGGGTTTTATTGATCGAATCAAATTTATTGATCGCTTTGTTGAGAAATTTGAAGATGTCATCTATATAGAACTTCTTTAAGAACGATATCGTGGTATTTTCGAAATATTGCTTTTTTTTGACATAAAAAAACCTTTATCACATAGCCAGCAATGATAAATTTGTTGAATAATGATAAAGGTTTGTTATTTGCTTAATTCTCTAAATTATTTTGTAAAGTTTCACGAACATTATTGAGTTGATCTTCATCTAAAATTTCATAATAAACACCATCAATTGTTTCGCCATGACCTTCAAGATTTACAGTTTCTAAATTGTTCAAAATATCTTTAGAATCGAGTGCAAGATCTTGAATATCATCGATTGTTAAGTTGGTAGCCACTGTTTCTCCGAATACATCAATTAATTCATTGATATTTGTAAGATTGTTGACATCTCGGACTTTTTCGAATAGTGCTTCTACTACTTGTCGCGCTCGTTCTTGTCGACCATAATCACCGCCAGCAGTATCACGATTACGGACATAATTTAAAACGGTTGAGCCACTCATTTGTTGTGTTTGGCCTTCGGCAAATTGATCGGTATGTTGTTCAAATGTCATCGATGGTGTAATAGTAAGACCACCTAATGCATCGATTGCCTGTACAAAACCATCCATGTCCATACTGAAGGTGTAATCGATTGGAATACCTAAGAGATTTTGTACAGTGTTAGCTGCCATATTAGCGCCACCAAAAGCATAAGCATGATTTATTTTATCTTTATCTGGCATACCATCAATTTCTACATAAGCATCTCGAGGTATGGATGTAATCGTGGCTTGTTTAGTATGAGGATTTAATGTTGCGACAATCATGATGTCTGATCGTCCTGTATCTGTTCGCTCTTCACTTGTATCAATCCCCATGATAAGAATACTCACTGGATCGGCACCTACTTCAACATCAGTAGCACGTTTTTCTTTCTTTTCAGGCCCGCTTTCACGTTGTACTAATTCTGCTTGATTTATTTGTTTGAATGATTGACGAAGTGAATAATAAGTATAGCCGACATAAATACCCCCTACGATAATGAGCGCAATGAGTATCTTAAATATGCAACCGATAGGGGATCGTCTTTTTTTACGGCCCTTTTGGTGCTTATATTGTCTGGATTTTCTATTTACCATTTTTTATAACAGCCTTTCTTATCAGAATGTCAAGCTATGAACATTATAACAAAGGTTGGTTTAAATTACATTAAAGAATCGGACCTTTTTTACAAAATTACATAATAAATAAAACACACGGATATATCGCAAATCTTCTCTAGCTTAGCTTATTTTTATAAGCGCTAGAGAAGAAAGTGGATATTATCCGTGAATATTGGTTTCGAAAGATAAGGTTAACGAATGATTAGCTTGTCTCCAATTTGTAAGAAATTAGAATCGAGCTTGTTCCATTCTTTTAAGTTTTTGACCGTAACGCCAAATTTATTAGCGATGGCCCACAAGCTATCTCCAGCTTTGACAGTGTATGCCTTTGCTTCCACTGTCTGTTCTGGTTTTTCATCTTTTGGTTCTTTTTCATCAGTTTCTTTAAGCACTAATTTATC
>JBHWOV010000141.1:0-3344 GCA_043424535.1 Aerococcaceae bacterium | reverse complement strand
AATATGGTGAGATGTTTGACTCACTATTCAATGTATTGATAGAAAAAGTGAAAGAGGGCGTAGACGTTCGATTAATATATGATGGATTTGGGACTTTGACACGTTTACCAGATGATTTTGAGGACTATTGTCAAAAATTGGGCATTAAAGCCCTATGTTTTAATCCGGTAAAACCATTGGTATCCATGGCATACAATACACGGAACCATCGTAAATTTATTATTATTGATAGCGAAATAGCTTATACCGGTGGTTTAAATATTGCTGATGAATACATTAATGTAAAAGAACGTTTTGGATATTGGAAGGACACAATGATTCGTGTTGAAGGACCTGCAACCTGGAATTATACAATTATGTTTTTAAATTTATGGAATGCTTTCAAACATACGGATCAATCATATGAATCTTTTCGTCCGCAAAGTTTAACTGAATTAACTCACAAAACTTCAGATGAATTACAAAATATTAGTGATATCCATGGCTTTGTTCAACCATTCGATGATACTCCATTAGATGATGAAGCAGTAGCTGAAAATATTTATCAATCCATTCTTCATCAAGCGACAGATTATGTTTATATTTATACACCTTATTTAGTTATTTCATATGAAATGCAAGTAGCCTTACAAATGGCCGCAAAAAGAGGTGTTGATGTGAAATTGATGACACCTGGTATTCCTGATAAAAAGTTAGTTTATCGTATGACGCGATCTTTCTATCGGCCTTTATTGAAAGCAGGGGTTGAAATTTACGAATATGAACCTGGCTTTTTACACGCTAAGAGTTTTGTTAGCGATGATAACATCGCAACAGTAGGGACAAGTAATCTCGATTATCGGTCATTATATTTGCACTTCGAAACAAATACAGTGATGTATTATCATCCCGTGATTAAAGATATCAAAGAAGATATGTTAACATCTTTGGCTCAATCTAGAAGAGTAACACTTAGCGATACAAATAAATATTTTTTTGGGCATGCATGGGATGCGATATTGAGATTATTGGCACCATTTTTCTAATCATTTTGCTATCAAAACGATTAAATTATATAATGAGAATATATTATAGAGGGAGTTGAGTATCTATGCATGATCACACGGACACATTTAATCAAAATACTGACCATGATAGTATAAAATTATCTTCCCAAGAATCTGACATCAGAGTATTTTCTGGTTTACAAAATGAATCTATTCAACATGATGAAGACTTATTGGAAATTTTAGACCTGAGTGTGGAACAATTAACGCACTATTTAGAAGAATATATTTTAGATAATCCATTTGTAGATTTACAATATAGTGATCCAGAGCAAATATCATCATTGGAAAAAATGAAGAATCAAGAGTTAGAGGTAGAACAAATTCGGACACCTCAGAGCTTAGAATCCTATTTGTTTGAGCAAATATTATTGTATCGTCAAACACCGATTCGAGATGCAATGGTAACATTAGTAGGATATCTTGATGAGCGCGGTTATTTGCCATATACTACGAAAGAATTAGCTGAAAAATTAAATATTCCAGAAATTATTGTCTTAGATGCAAGAACATTGATCACACAATTGGAGCCTGCTGGTGTGGGTGCTTATGATTTGCGTGAGACGATGATGTTACAAACTGAGCGGGATAATTACGCACCGAATGTGGCTTATTATTTATTGGAAACTTTTTTTGATGAGTTGAATAATGAAGATTATACAGAAATTATGAAGCAAACCAATTTAACTCAAGAAGAAATTATGGAATCCGTCAATTATTATCATATGTTGCGTTCAAATCCGGCTAGTTTATTTAATCAAACAGCTAAAATCAATGTTATTCCTGATATTACGGTACGTTATATGAATCAAGAGTCGATAACCATTACCTATAATCGTCATTTTTATCCAAAAGTTCGCTTTAATCAGGATTATTATAAAGAAATGATCGATCGGAACGAACCAGCATTGATGGATTATTTGGAAGAACAACAAGAAAAATATACGCATTTAGCAAATAATTTACGTCGCAGAGAAGAATTAATTAAATTAATTGCGAAATGCTTGGTTCATTGCCAAATAGATTTTTTCTCTGAAAGGACAGATTATCCGAAATCTCTGTCAATTGCTACATTGAGTGAAAAAACACGATTAGCTCCACCAATTGTTTATCGAATTATTACTAATAAAAATTTAGAATTTTCTGGTCATATTTATGCCTTATCTGATTTTATTAATATGTCGACTACAAAAGGTCGGACTGGATTAACAATTGGTACTGTGAAGCAAAGAGTCACAGATATTGATCGGTCAATGCCTGGGCTTTCAGATGCAGAAATTGTTAAAGAATTGGAAAAAGAAAAAATAACTATTAGCGAAGCGATTGTAGCAAACTATCGACGTCACGCTAAATAATCATTAATAAATAAAAACATGCTGATCATTTTCCTTACAAAAGGAATGACCAGCATGTTTTTTGTTATATCGTTTATTGATTGGCAAGATCTTCGTTAAAGAATAAAGAATGATTGGCATTGGCTAAATGCATTGGAGTCATCGTGTTTTCTTCTGGGTCATAATAATTTAATTGAACGAGACGTTGACCACCGATTTGTGCTAAACCTTCATTCATCATTAATATATCATTATCTTTGACAATTTTTTCAGCATCATTATAAGTCATCGGAATAATGATACGAGTGACATAGTTCGGTTGATTATCAATTTCTATTAGAACTTGGTCCGCAACGGCCGTCAAGTCTTTCAAAACACTATTATGATCTAGTGTGTACTGTAGTTGAGCCATTGTATCATCATCTACAGGTTGGCTATTTGCTTTTTTTGCTTCGGAATCAAAGTGTTCACTATAAAAATTATCTAATTCTTGATCAAGTTCTTGATAAGAAATGGATTCATCTAAAGTGGATTTAGGATAAGCTGTTGAAGCTAGTGTGCTTTCATCGAAGACTCCTTGACGATTAGGATCGCTTGATTCAGATTCTGCACTAGATTTAGTTTCAACAGAATTAGATTCTGCATTTGATCCATTTTTAACTGATTCGCTAGAAACATTATCCATTGTTTGTTCACTTTGAACAGAGGCATTACTCGATCCAATCGTATCGCGTTGATTATTGAGAAAGTTACATCCAGACAATGTAATGAGTGATATAAATAATATACTTAATCTTTTCATATATATTCCTTTCATGGATTATTTTAGTTGTTGTGATAGTCTATCATATCATATTTTAGTACAGCTTTGATAACAAATCCATAACATCCATATGTCATTGTGCGGTATAAACAGAGATAAAACCCACTAATTATTAAAATTTGATAAAATTGTTTACAAGGC
>JBHWOV010000140.1:0-7648 GCA_043424535.1 Aerococcaceae bacterium | reverse complement strand
TCGTTAAAAAAATTAGTAATTTTGATACACATTTGTGAAATGGTGTGCTATAATAAATATGCAGAAGGATAGTAAGGCGAATCATATTATATGGAGGAGAAAATATGACAACATCATTTAAAGAGTTTACAGATGGAACAGCTTTCCAACAATGGGATGGCTTTGAAGGTAAGAAATGGCAAAGCGAAGTAAATGTCCGTGACTTTATTCAAAATAACTACACAGAATATCGTGGAGATGACAGTTTCTTAGCTGGCCCAACAGAAGCAACAAATGAATTGTGGGCACAAGTGATGGATTTAACAAAACAAGAGCGTGAAGCTGGTGGCGTTTTAGACATGGATACGAAAACTGTATCTACTATCACTTCTCATGACGCTGGTTATTTAGATAAAGAAAAAGAAAAAATCGTTGGTGTACAAACAGATGAACCATTTAAACGTTCATTGCAACCATTCGGTGGTATTCGTATGTCAGAACAATCTGCACATGCTTACGGATACGAAATCGATCCAGAAGTATCACATATTTTCCGTGATTACCGTAAAACACATAATCAAGGTGTGTTCGATGCATATACACCAGAAATGCGTAAAGCACGTTCAAATAAAGTTATTACAGGTCTACCTGATGCTTATGGACGTGGACGTATCATTGGAGACTATCGTCGTGTCGCATTATATGGTGTTGACTTCTTAATGGCTGAAAAGCTAGATGAATTTAATAATAATTTTGGTTCAACAATGACACCAGATATTATTCAATTACGTGAAGAGATGTCTGAACAATATCGTGCATTAAATGAATTAAAAGAGCTTGGTGAAATTTATGGATTTGACTTAAGTCGTCCTGCTGAAACAGCTCAAGAAGCAATTCAATGGTTATACTTAGGATATTTAGCAGCGATTAAACAACAAAATGGTGCTGCAATGTCATTTGGTCGTACATCAACTTTCTTAGATATTTATATTCAACGTGACTTAGACAAAGGTTTAATCACAGAAGAAGAAGCACAAGAAATGATCGACCACTTAGTAATGAAGTTACGTATTGTGAAATTCGCACGTACACCAGACTATAATGAATTATTCTCAGGAGACCCAACTTGGGTAACTGAAGCAATCGGTGGTATGGGAACAGATGGTCGTTCACTTGTAACGAAAAACTCATTCCGCTTCTTACAAACATTGAAAAATATGGGAACTGCACCAGAACCAAACTTAACAGTTTTATGGTCACCAAACTTACCAGAAAACTTCAAACGTTTCTGTGCACATATCTCAATCGCTACATCATCTATTCAATATGAAAATGATGAAATTATGCGCCCAATTTATGGAGATGACTATGGTATTGCTTGCTGTGTTTCTGCAATGGAAATTGGTAAACAAATGCAATTCTTTGGAGCGCGTGCAAACTTAGCGAAAACATTATTGTATGCAATCAATGGTGGTGTTGATGAGTTAACAGGCCAACAAGTTGCACCAAAATATCAAGGTATTGATAGCGAATACTTAGATTATGATGAAGTCATGGAAAAATATGACGTCATGATGGATTGGGTTTGTGAATTGTATGTTAACTGCTTGAATATTATCCACTACATGCACGATAAATATTCTTATGAGAACTTAGAAATGGCATTACATGATACAAAAGTAAAACGTACTATGGCAACAGGTATTGCTGGTTTCTCAGTAGCAGTAGACTCATTATCAGCAATTAAATATGCGAAAGTTAAACCAATTCGTGATGAAAATGGTATTACAATCGACTTTGAAATCGAAGGCGATTATCCAAAATATGGTAATAATGATGATCGTGTTGACCAAATCGCAATTGATTTATTGAAAGCATTCATGACAAAAGTACAAAAAACACCAACTTATCGTGATGCAATTCATACAACATCAATCTTAACAATTACATCAAATGTTGTTTATGGTAAAGGTACTGGAGCAACTCCAGATGGTCGTGACTCAGGAGTACCATTTGCACCGGGAGCAAATCCAATGCATGGTCGTGATGAAAATGGTGCATTAGCATCACTATCATCTGTAGCTAAATTACCATACGAATACTCATTAGATGGTATTTCTAATACATTCTCTATCGTACCGAAAGCATTAGGTAAAGATGAAGAAATGAAAGAAGATAACTTAGTAGCAATGCTTGATGGATATGCTATTCAAGGTGGACACCACTTAAATATCAACGTATTTGATCGTGCAACATTAGTTGATGCGATGGAACACCCAGAAGAATATCCACAATTAACCATCCGTGTGTCTGGTTATGCTGTAAACTTCGTTAAATTAACACGCGAACAACAATTAGATGTTATTAACCGTACAATGCACGCTGAAATGTAATTAAATATTACAATCATTAATCAGTCTGCTCAGGCAGACTGATTTTTTTATCAAAGCATTCTTTGTGCGTAAGCATTAGCGAATATATCAAAGAGCTAGATTGAGAGGAATATGAATGATAACTACTGAACCCATTGTTGGTAGAGTACACTCATTAGAGAGTTTTGGTTCCGTTGATGGACCAGGGATCCGATTCGTTAGTTTCTTGCAAGGTTGTCGGATGCGTTGTGAGTTCTGTCATAATCCGGATACTTGGAAAATTAATGCAGGAACACCTTACACACCTCAACAATTATATAATGAAGCGAGTAAATATCGTCCATATTGGGGACGTAAAGGCGGAGTAACCGTTTCAGGTGGAGAACCATTATTACAAAAGGAGTTTATTTTAGAATATTTTAAAATTTGTAAAGCAAATGGTGTGAATACCACCATCGATACGTGTGGTGGTGTCTTCTCACGCGACCCAGAATATTTGGAAGTGATGGATGAGTTAATCGAATATACAGATTTAATCTTATTGGATTTAAAACAAATTAATCCAGAACGACATAAATCACTCACGATGATGCCGAATGATCATATTTTAGACTTTGCACGTTATTTGCAAGAAAAAAATCAACCAATTTGGGTGCGCCATGTATTGGTTCCGACCCGAACTGACTTCGATGAGGACTTAGAAAAACTAGGTGAATTTATCGAATCATTAGGAGAGATCGTTAAAAAAGTAGAAATATTACCTTATCATACGATGGGGGTATATAAGTATGAAGAGTTAGGTATCAAATACCCATTAGAAGGTGTTCCGACTCCGACCGAAGATCGTGTAAGAAATGCCGAACGTTTACTGAAAGTAGATCAGTATCAAGGTTATCGTGATATGTAATATCATAAGTACACAAGGTGAATCCTTCTTTGCTCAAATGGTGAGTGGAGAGGGATTTTTTCTATTGATAAAATGTTTTAAATAAGGATTACTAACTAAATTTTACCAACGATCGTAAATTATTTATTTGAAAAATAAAAAGAGAGCAGCTAGCCCTCTCATTTCTTAAAAATTATCGCGTTGATCGCGAAGTTCTTTAAATCGTTCGACAGAATCAGCTGTCATAAATAAATTAATTTCGCGTTCTCTGCCGATAGTACTTGGTAAAGTTGGTTTATTACTATTTTGTAAAGCTTCGGCCTCTTCTTTAGCTTGTTTAATTGCCTGATTATTTGGTTCTAATCCTTCAGCGAAACGTAAATTCGTTAATGTATATTCATGACCAGCATAAATTTGAATATTGTCCGCTAATGAATTAAAATATTGCATCCCTTGATAGGCAGCGTCATAATCTTTAGTGAAAACACGACCACAACCGCCTGAAAATAGGGCATCACCACAAAATAAATGTTCGCCAATCAAATAACTAATGTGCTCTGGCGTATGTCCTGCTGTGAGATGCACTTCAACAACTTGTCCCCATAAATCAAAGCAGTCTCCATCTGTGACAGTAATGGTTGCTAAATCAGAAACTTCAGAGGGACCATAAATCGTGATTGAATCAAATTCTTCTGTTAAGGAATCAACACCACCAATATGATCATCGTGTTGGTGTGTTAAAAGAATACAATCGAGTGTCAACTGGTTTTTCTGTAAGAAATCTAATACAGGTTTTGCTTCGCCTGGATCAACAATGATTGCACGTTCTTCATCAGTAATAGCCCAAATATAATTATCACTTAGAGCTGGTATGGCATGGATTTTCATCTTATCACTCCTTCTTTACTTAGTATAAATAATGTCTAAATGAGATTCAACTCACATCACTTCACAGATATGGTACAATAACCAAGATATAAGGAGGCAATTATGAGCAAAAATCAACCACTTTTTAAGAAAAATAATTACTATGAAGGCACAGTTGTCGATCTCACTTCAAAAGCACAAGGTGTAGTGAAGATTGATCACTATCCATTTTTTGTGGAAGGTGTCCTCCCGGGAGAACAGATTCGATTTAAAGCAACGAAAATTAATAAGAAATTTGGTTTCGGACGAGTCACTGAAATTATAGATAAGAGTGACGATCGTGTTGAGATAACGGATAAAATTGGACTTCAAAATGGAACAATGACACTCCAACATTTATCTTATCCCGCTCAATTAAAATTTAAACAAAAATTAGTAGCAGATGCGTTCTATAAATTAGGTGGTTTTGAAAATATTACAGTGAAGCCGACCATTGGTATGGACAATCCTTGGGGATATCGTAATAAAGCACAGATTCCTGTTCGTGAAATAAATGGACAACTAGAAACTGGATTTTATCGCCGTCGCACGCATGATTTAATCCCCGTAGAGAACTATTATATTCAAGATCCAGTCATTGATGAGATTATTTTAATTGTTCGAGATATTATGCGGGAATACGGTGTAACAGCTTATAATGAACAGACCCTCAAAGGTGATTTACGTCATATTATTGTCAAACGTGGTCACTATACACAACAAGTGATGATTGTTCTTGTTTTAAATAAAAAAACATTACCTAATCAAGACCAAATTATAAAGCAGATAGTCGATCAAGTACCGGAACTCGTTAGTTTAGTAGCCAATATTAATCAAAAGAACACTAATGTGATCTTAGGCAAAGAAAACCATATTTTATGGGGTCAAGACTATTATGAGGATGAAATGTTAGGTCTGACACTCCGTATCTCTCCGCATTCATTTTATCAAGTGAACACACCTCAAGCGGAACGACTTTACCAAGAAGCGATAGAAGTAGCGAATTTAACAGGCAATGAAACGGTCTTGGATGCTTATTGTGGAATTGGATCGATTAGCTTAGCACTTGCCCAACAAGCGAAACAAGTATATGGAGTGGAAATTGTTCCTGAAGCGATTGAAATGGCCACAATAAATGCAAAACTAAATGATATCGACAATGTGTCATTTGAAGTAGGGAAAGCAGAGGAAGTCATTAATGATTGGCAACAAGCAGATATTCATTTTGATGTTGTTGTCGTTGATCCCCCAAGAAAAGGATTAGATGAGCATTTTATAGAGACCGTTATCGAACAAGGACCAGAGCGTATCGTTTATGTATCATGCAATCCAGCAACATGTGCTAGAGATTGTAAATTATTCGCGGAACAAGGATATCAAATTCAATCGATTCAACCAGTAGATCTATTCTGTCAAACGACACATGTGGAGACTATAGCGTTGATACAAAAGATGTAAATATAGAAATCCTGCATTTTAAGCAGTTTTATAAGCATTTTGTCTTCGATAAAGATGAAGAAGGATACGTCAAAAAGACCCAAAAAAACTACATGGACGTAAGAGTAGTTTTACAACTGGTATGAGGAGACACAAAGAAAAATATAATAAGATAAAACCCATTTTATACTTTCTACAAGAGTAGCTTAAATAAGGCTGCTCTTTTTTTATTTCAAAGAAAGACTAACTATTAAAAGTCAAGAGGTGAAACAAAGAAAATATAAGTAATGATATTGATAAAAACTGAATAAAAATAAGCATGAAAAAGCACCCTAAAGTTTAAGATTTAAAATAGGGTTAGTAAAGTTTTTGCCTTTTAAATAGTAATTTTCTCAAAAGAACCTGTAAATGATAAAGGCTATGCCCGAGCAAAGCTCGTCATTTACAGAACCTTTATCAAAAATTTGTATACAGTTAAGCAAAAACTAACTCTGCACTTGATAAGGTTCATTCTTAGTAAGAACAGCAAAAATAGTATGACAAAGCTTTCTAGCAACTGCATTGGTAGCAACTAGATGATGCTTTCCTTCTGTAATTTTCTTTTGATAATAAGCAGAAAAAACAGGGTCACAAAATTCAGCTCTAAGAGCGGATTGAAAAAGAGCACGCCTTAAGTAAGGAGAACCTCTTTTACTCATATGATTGTAAGTAGATTCATATTCTCCAGACTGAGAAACGCTAGCATCCAAACCAGCATAAGCGACAAGTTTAGAAGGATTAGAAAATCTTTTAATATCACCAATCTCACCTAATATAGTAGCTGCATTAACAGAACCGATACCTGGAATAGTAGTAATTGGAGAATTAAGTTTTTCAAGTAAAACTTCAATTTCATTCTCAACATCAGAAACCTGATTTTGAATAAAAGAAATTTGCTCAATAAGCATTTTGATTTGAAGACTAAATGAGTCCAGGCAGAAATTAATACCAAAAGAAGAAGAAGCCTTTTTAGAAAGTTCATCAATCTTCTTAGAAGCATAGTTTTTCCTAGTAACAGACTCAAGAAAAGTATTCAAATCATCAGAATTAATATCCTCAAAATCAGAAGGAGTAGAGAAATTTGAAAGAATTTCCTTAGAAGTCTTCCCAAAAATATTACTAAAAGAAGAGGCATATTCAGGGAAAACTTGATCTAAAAGTGCAATAGTTTTTCTTTTAAGATCGCTAATTGAAGAAATGAGGTAGGACCTAAATCTGGAAAGATTTCTCAAAGATAAATAATCTTCATTAGAAAGTGAAGTCTCAACGAAATCTCCATATCTAAGAAGATCAGCTATTAAAAGAGAATCAATAATATCAGTTTTTCTCTTTCTGATTTCTACACCTTGTCGCCAACCGTCAGTTTGGATTGGATTGATAACACGAACAGTAAAGTTTTTTTCAACAAGATATGAGTATAGAGATAACCAATAATGACCTGTAGCTTCCATACCAACTTCAAGTTCATTTTTGAAAGCTTCTAGTTTAAGGATTAAACTCTCAGCACCGTCAATGGAATTTGAAAAAGAAAAAGCTTTAAAAATAACTTTTTTCTTGTCATCAACTAATGAAGCAACATGAGTATTTTTACCAATATCAATACCTAAATAAAACATTTGACACCTCATAAAAAAGTATTTTAGATAGACACCTCAAAATCTAATAACGTTACTGCCTTATGGTATATACGAAGTACCCTGAAAGGGTCAACATCTAACTTATTCGTAAACAGTTAAAAGATTAGAGGACTCACTCTTTCAATTACGAGATTAAATCTCAAGGAGGGAACGAGTACACTCTATCTAATAACAATATTATACAGCAAACCTGAATAATACTTAGTCGATAAAGGATTATAGGTTACCTTTAACAACCTAAATACATTACATAAGGAGGTAGGGATGAATTTTGATTATTTTTATAATAGGCAATCTGAGATGTATAACTTCATTAGGTTACCTATGGTATTAATGGAAGATGAGATTTTTGAGAGCATTTCTATTGAAGCTAAAGTTTTGTATTCATATAT
>JBHWOV010000139.1:0-8960 GCA_043424535.1 Aerococcaceae bacterium | reverse complement strand
CTGAAATTGAATTATTACGTCAAAAAATGATGCAAATGTCTAAAGATTTACAAGAATTATCGGCAGCTCCGACTTTTGTGGGTGAAGATACCAAAGATGAAATTATCCAAACAGAAAGACTTCGCATTGCTAGAGAACTCCATGATTCTGTCAGTCAAGAATTATTTGCTGCGACGATGCTGATGTCAACAATGAATACGATGGTTTCTGAAGAAGAGCATCCCGTTTTAAAACAGCAAATTGTTCAAATCGAAGATATTATCAAAAGTGCACAAACAGAAATGCGTGCTTTATTGTTGCATTTACGTCCAGTAGAATTAAAAAATCGTTCACTCGCTGAGGGAATCGAAAATATTTTAAGTGAATTAAATGGTAAGGTTGCTGTTGATGTTATTTGGCATTTAGATCATTCGATTGAACTAGAATCTGGCATTGAAGATCATTTGTTCAGAGTCACTCAAGAAGCAATCGCAAATACACTTCGTCATGCGAATGCTAAACGATTAGAAGTATTTCTGACGCAATCATTAGATCAAGTTCAATTGCGAATCATTGATGATGGTAAAGGATTTGATGTATCAAATGTGCGTCAATCAGGAAATTATGGCTTAACAAATATGAGAGAAAGAGTATCCAATCTAGGGGGGACTCTGAAAATTAATAGTAATGATCAAGGAACAGTGATTACAATAAACATTCCGATAACAGAATAGAAAGAGTGAAAATATGATAAAAGTATTATTGATCGATGATCATGAGATGGTGCGTTTGGGTGTTTCAAGCTATTTAAAAGTTCAACCAGACATTGATGTTGTTGGTGAAGCTGCCAATGGTTTAGAGGGATATCATTTAGCACTGGAATTAAAACCAGATATTATTTTAATGGATCTGGTGATGGAAGTGATGGATGGTATTGAAGCGACACAACGCATTATACAAGAATGGCCAGAAGCAAAAATTATTATCGTCACATCATTTTTAGATGATGAAAAAGTCTATCCTGCAATTGAAGCGGGCGCGAAAAGTTATATTTTAAAAACGTCTAGTGCAGATGCTATTGCGGAAGCAATTCGCGAAACTTATGCAGGAGAAGAAGTATTAGGTCCTGAGGTATCAACAAAAATTAGAGAACAAGCCGCTGAAAGAAGTCGCGATAAATTGCATGATTCTTTAACAACCCGTGAATTTGAAGTTCTTCAATGTATTGCGCAAGGTTATTCCAATCAAGAGATTGCTGATGCTTTATTTATTAGTTTAAAAACGGTAAAGACACATGTCTCGAATATTTTAGCAAAATTAGAAGTCAGTGACCGAACACAAGCAACCATTTATGCTTATCAGCATAATCTGGTTAAAGAAAAAGAATAATGACGTGTTGATCTGTGTTTAAGCAGTTCATTAGCTTGAACGTCTGATTGCGTATATAATAGTAGTAATGATACGAAGGAGGAATCAAATGAAAATTGAAGTAACGCCAGAAGCAGCGGCATGGTTTGATGAGAATGTTGGAATTCCTGTAGATCAAAAAGACGCAGGTGTCCGCTTTAAAACGATGATCTATGCTTCCTCACCCGTAAATCCTGGTTTTGGATTAGCGATTGAACCGAATTCACCGCAAGATCCAATTGCTAAATTTAGAACAGATCAAGGACTCTTATTTTTTGTTGAAGAGAGTGATGCATGGTTCTTCGAAGGTCATGATTTGCGTGTTGAATTTGACTCAGAAAATCAAGAACCGAAATATATTTATCTCAAAGATGGCGTCGCAATTAATTAAATAATTCAATTCAAGAGAAAGGACGATAACATGAAACAATATCAAAATTATATCGATGGTCAATGGATGGCGTCTAACTCTAATGAAATGACAGCTGTATTAAATCCAGCCACAGAAGAGAAAATTGCTGAGGTCACATCAAGTAATAATGAAGATGTCGACAAGGCCGTACAAGCAGCGAAAAAAGCTTTCCCAGATTGGAATAAAATGGGTGTTGAGAGCCGTTTGGAATTTTTAGAGAAATTATATGACATCATCGTTGAAAACAAACAACTGATTGCTGATACAATCGTTAATGAATTGGGAGCAAGTCAATCATTTAGTGAATCTGGCCATGTTCCGCTATCGATTAATGAAATGCGAACAATGTTAGATGATATTCGTGACTATCCTTTTGAAGAAAAAGTAGACACAGCTTTAATTCAAAAAGAAGGATTTGGTGTAGTCGCTTGTATTACACCATGGAATTATCCATTTAATCAAATTCAAAGAAAAATCACGCCAGCACTCATTGCTGGAAATACAGTCGTTGTCAAACCAGCCAATGATACACCACACTCTGCAATTTTATATGCACAATTCGTTGAAAAAGCCGGTTTACCTGCAGGAGTATTTAATGTTGTAACTGGATCTGGTAGTACAGTAGGAGATTATTTGGCAGGACATGAAGATGTATCAGTTATTTCCTTCACTGGTTCAACTGAAGTAGGTCGTGGCTTGTATAATAAAGCTAGTGATACGATTAAAAAATTAGTACTGGAATTAGGTGGTAAATCTGCCATGATTGGTTTACCTGGTGCGGATAAATACAACACAGTTAAACAATCTGCAGACACCGTATTAAATAATTCAGGTCAAACGTGTGCGGCTTTAACACGTTTAATTATTCCAGAGGATGAAAAATCAGATTATTTAGATATTATTAAAGAATATTACGAAGAAAATGCCAATGTTGGTGATCCAACATCTAGCGATACAAAAGTTGGTCCAATGGTCTCTGAAAAACAAAAAGAAACAGTAATGGAATACATTCAAAAAGGTAAAGATGAAGGAGCAAAAATCTTTATCGGTGGGAATGAAATTGAAGGCAAAGGCTACTTTGTTGAACCAACTGTTTTCATAGATGTTGATAATAAAATGACGATTGCTCAAGAAGAAATTTTTGGTCCTGTACTTTCAGTGATTACTTACAAAACAGTGGATGAGGCCATTGAAATTGCGAATGATTCACCTTATGGACTTTCAGGAGCAGTCACTGGACCAAATGAAGAGGAAGCGCTCGAAGTTGCTAAACAAATTCGTTCTGGTAATGTGTATGTCAATCAAGGACCACGTTCACCACGTGTGCCATTTGGAGGATATAAACAATCAGGATTAGGACGAGAAGTTGGTATTTACGGAGTAGAAGATTATTTAGAAATCAAATCGATCATGCTTCCTGAATAAATTAACATATTAAAACCACTCTAAAAATTTAGAGTGGTTTTTTGTGGATTACACTAAATCTAGTGCGATTAATTGTTCTGCTATTTGAACTGAATTCGTTGCTGCACCTTTTCTTAAATTATCTGCTACAACATACAGATTTAATCCATTTTCAATTGTGTTATCACGGCGAATACGTCCAACAAAGACATCATCCTTGCCTGCTGCTTCATTTTGTAATGGATAACGATTATTTTCGATATCATCGATGACCGTGATGCCAGGTGTCTGTGCTAATAATTCTCTGACTTCTTCGATCTCAAATGGTTTTTCTGTTTGAATATTAATACTTACCGCATGAGATGTTTTAATCGGGACACGAACACATGTTGCAGTAACACCAATTTTGTTATCACCTAAAATTTTATGTGTTTCATTGATCATTTTTTCTTCTTCTTTTGTATAACCATTATCTTGGAAGACATCAATTTGTGGGATAACTGTTTCAGTAATCGGATATTGGAAATTTTCAGTGGTTCCATTTTCTAAGTCGCGAATACCTGCTTGACCTGCACCAGATACAGCTTGATAAGTGCTATAAATAATTCGTTCAATATTGTAATGCTCATGAATTGGGGCAATAGGTAATACGGATTGAATCGTTGAACAATTCGGATTTGCGATAATTTTATCTTCGGTCGTCAAAATTTTCCCATTAATTTCTGGGACGATAAGCTTTTTATTTTCATCCATACGAAATGCTGAAGAATTATCGATGACTGTTACACCATTGGCTGCAGCAATCGGCGCATATTTCTTCGAAGTTTCTCCACCTGCTGAGAAAATAGCAATTTGAATGGGAGCTTGTAATGATTCTTCTGTTAATTCTTCAATTTCTACCTCTTCCCCACGAAATGAGATTTTTTTCCCTGCAGAACGCGCACTTGAAAATAAGTGTAATTTAATGATTGGCAATTGATGCTCTTCAAGTACTTCTACAATCGTTCTACCAACGACACCAGATGCACCTACAACAGCAATATGATATTCTTTACTCATTGATTTACTCCTTTGTTAATTTGAATTAATGATACTCTCTTAAAGTACGAATTATCTCGTAAAATGTCAAGTAAATTTGAATAAAATGGCAAAATAATGAGAAAAATAATGTTTTGATTGAATATTCTCTTCAATATGTTATAGTTAAGGGGAATTGAATAAGCGGTATTGTGCGAGGCGCGAATGACAAGAGTAACGATGATGTGAAAGGGGATTTCGCCGAAGTAGTGTTGAACACTACTGGGGGCTTGTTGAATAAACAAGTCACTGTTGTTATTAAGAGCCAATTAATAATGACGTGCAATCAATTACCTGGCAAAAGTAAACACCGATAAGACGTGCCGCGAACTTTTGTTCAGCGGCACTTTTTTTAAGGAGAGAATCTATTGAAATTAGAAAATTATCAGCAGATCAAAGATGATCGATTGACACATCGTGGAAATGATTATGAGACATTAGCTCAAACATATCAAACCCCTCTATATATTTTTGATGAAACAAGTTTTATTGAACGTGTTAAAGGGTATCGAGATCATTTTCAATCAAAATTATTTGATACTGAAATATTATATGCATCGAAAGCTTTACTGACAAAAGAGATTGCTCGTCTCATAGCGGATTTAGATATTGGTCAAGATGTGGTGAGTGCTGGTGAAATATATGCAGGGCTTGCTGGAGGAATAAATCCAAAACGGATGTATTTTCATGGTAATAATAAAACAGATCAAGAATTATTATTTGCGGTTGAAAAAGGTGTTGGCACAATTGTTTTAGATAATCAATCGGAAGCGGCAAGACTTGATGATTTGATAAAACAAATAAATCCATCACATAAACAGAAAGTGTTGTTAAGAGTGAATCCTGGAATTGAAGCCTCAACACATGAATATATTCTGACAGCAACCAATGATTCAAAATTCGGTGAAAATATTCATGACCCACAAATTTTTTCGGTGATTGCTGAAATTGCTAAATTATCACACTTAAATTTAGTTGGTTTCCATAGTCATATTGGTAGTCAAATTTTTGAAGCCGATTCCTTCTTGAAAGCCAGTGAAGCGCTTATTGATTTTGCAAAACAAGTGATGGAACAAATAGAACTTAAAGTAACCGAACTGAACTTTGGTGGTGGTTTTGGTGTTTATTATACTGAAGAAGATAAGCCCTTTGATGTTATTAACTATTTACCACGCTTTGTCACACAAATTGAAGCAGCAATTCAAGCGGCAAAATTACCGATAGAAAAAGTCTCTATTGAGCCGGGGCGTTCCTTAGTCAATGCATCTGGAAGTACGCTCTATCGAGTTGGTGATTTGAAGGAAACATTATCAGGTAAACATTATTTATTTGTCGATGGTGGGATGACTGACAATATTAGACCAGCATTATATCAAGCGAAATATGAAGCAGCGCTCGTTAATAAAATGACAGAACCAGCAAAACAAAATTATACGATTGCTGGAAAAGCCTGTGAATCAGGAGATAAAATTATTGAATCCATCACATTACCAGAAGCAGAGACAGGAGATTTGTTATTAGTCAATGGAACTGGGGCTTATAATTTTACGATGGCAAGTAATTATAATTATATCCCACGACCGGCAATGATTCATGTAACAGATGAAGATGTTAAATTAACCGTTAAACGTGATACATTAGATGATTTAGTACGCAATCAATTATAAAGGAGAATAACAATGGCACATATTTATACAGGATCTGGAGTAGCAATTATTACACCATTTATTGAATCGACACGTGAAATTGATTGGCAGGCTTTTGAACATTTACTTGATTTTCATTTAGAACATCGCACAGATGCCATTATCGTCACTGGGACAACAGGTGAAAGTGCCACAATGACTGATCAAGAGCAAATTGATGTGATTGAATTTGCCGTTAAACATGTGGATGGACGCAAACCGGTAATTGCTGGGACAGGAATTAATGACACGATGCATTCCATCAAATTGAGCCAACAAGCTGAAGCAGTGGGAGCCGATGCTTTATTAATTGTGACGCCTTATTATAATAAAGCGAATGATGAAGGTTTGATGACACATTTCACACTCATAGCTGAAAGTGTCAATATTCCAATCATTCTCTATGATGTTCCGGGTAGAACAGGTATTTCCTTACGACCAGAGCAAGTTGCTGAATTAGCTAAGATTGAAAATATTGTTGCGCTAAAAGATGCAGTCGGGGATTTAGAATATACACAAGCTGTGTTGGACTTAGTTGATGATCAATTTGCCATCTATTCTGGAAATGATGATTTAAATTTAGAGATAACAAAAATGGGTGGCCAGGGAGCTATCAGCGTGACAGCGAATGTAATGCCGAATGAAGTCTATGATGTCATTCAATATGCCCTCGATGGAAAAACAGAAGAAGCAGAGCAATTGAATCGAGAGATGAATGCCATTAACCATGATTTATTTATTGAAGTGAATCCGATCCCCGTTAAATATATTGCGTCCAAATTGGGATGGGCTGATTTATCTTATCGTTTACCTTTAGCACCTCCATCGGCTGATACCCAAAATATATTAGATGAATATGTAAAAGATTTAGCTGACGACTATCAAGCAAAATAGATTGGAGAAAAAGATGCGTATTATTTTAGTAGGGGCCAATGGTGCAATGGGACAAACACTGAAACAATTAGTGAATAAAACAGACAATTATCAAATTGTTGCGGGTATTCAAGAAGGAGAGCCTTCAGAGGAATTTCCTGTATTTGCAAATTTTGACGATTTAAGTCAAGAAACCATTGAAGCAGATGTTATTATCGACTTTTCACATGTTTCATTAACTGAAGCATTATTAGATTATGCTGTTGGGCATCAATTACCGATCATGCTAGCAACTACTGGACAAAATGAGACACAGGAAGCAAAAATCGAGCAAGCTAGTCAATCAATTCCCATTTTAAACGCTCATAATACAAGTATTGGTGTCAATGTGATGGAATATATTGTTGGTGAAATGACTAAATTATTATATCCATTGGGTTATGATATCGAAATTATCGAGAAACATCATCGCTATAAAAAAGATGCCCCAAGTGGAACAGCAATGATGCTTAAAGATGCAAGTTTGAAAGAAATCGAAGAATCAGTGGATATTGTGCATGGACGAAGTGGTATCGGAGAAGAACGTGCTCATCAAGAAATTGGTATTCATGCGGTTCGTGGAGGAAATATTGTTGGTGAACATACGGTCATCTTTGCGAATAATGAAGAAACACTTGAATTAATACATCGTGCAGGATCAAAAGATATTTTTGCGCGAGGCGCACTTATGGGAGCGGCTTTTGTGGTCGATGCGTCACCCGGTTTATACACGATGACTGACGCATTGAATAATAGCCATTAAACATAAACAATTGACTAATTAACATTAGATTATTTTATTTTTTCTTGTACTTTGGATTAATCTTTGAGATGATTAACGAATAATAATCGTCAAATAGAATAGAGGTTGTTCAATGAAGAATGTGTTAATTATTCAAGATATCTCAGGATTTGGTAAATGTTCAACAACGGTTGCTTTACCGATTGTGTCAGCATGTGGTGTCACAGGAAGTATTTTACCAACAGCCATCCTTTCAACACATACTGGCCCAGAATTTCCAGGATTTACTTTTTTAGATTTAACAGATAATATGGTTCAAATGTTGGAACATTGGGAAACACTAGATATTAAATTCGATGCAATTTATACCGGTTATTTAGGACGTATTGAGCATGTTGATTTATTAGTGGAACATATTCCTAATATTCTTCAACCAGGTGGAAAAATCTTTATTGATCCAGCCTTTGGTGATAATGGTAAATATTATGTTGGTTTTGACAATACATATGGACAAGCACAACGTAAATTAGTAGCCATTGCGGATTATGTTCTGCCAAATTATACTGAAGCTTGTCTATTATTAGAAAAATCATTTGAATCACTCACTTATTCAGAAGAAGAATTGCTGGACATTATGCAAGAGTTAAAAGAAATCGGTGCTAAAAATGTCATTATTACAGGTGTCCGTCAAGAGGACATGATTGGAGCAGCTTTACTAGATGAAGAGAATGAATTGACTTATTCTCTAGCAAATTATATCGATCAATTGTTCCATGGTACAGGAGATGTGTTTGCTGCAACGGTTGTTGGAAAATATCTGAACACTGAAGATATTTTAGAAAGTATTGATGCAGCAGTTGAATTTGTTCCAGCAGCTATTCAAGCGACATTGGATGATGAAAATCCGATTACTTATGGTGTTCATTTTGAAAAAGTCTTGCATTTATTGGTGTCACAAGCTTCCTAGTTGACAAGAATGCATCGAGGTGTTATGATATAAAGTGGTTATAAATCGGGGATGTTCCGGTTTCGACGGGCTTTATTCGGTCTCTCGATGCGCTAGGAAGGCAGCGACTTCCTAAAAACGCTATCAGTTAAATATAACTGCAAACAAAACAAACAATAATCTAGCTTTAGCTGCGTAAAACCAGCGAGTTAGGATCAGTCCGGTATCGCCCATGTACTCGGGTACTGGTCTCAATTTAGTGGGATACGTTCAAATATTCCGTCTGCATATTTGAAAAGAGATTATCAGACCCGCAACCATTGATGCTCGTTTATCAGCTAGATGGAAGCTAAATTAAATAGATAAACTATTAGCGTAGAGTCGGGAGATACACGG
>JBHWOV010000138.1:0-2674 GCA_043424535.1 Aerococcaceae bacterium | reverse complement strand
CGCTATATTAAGGCGATATAAGTGCAATCGATAGCATAATATGTTATATTAAGGATAATAAATAAATAGTTAGGGAGTGAAGCAAGAATGACTATCGGCGGAATTGCTGGACTAATTGCAGCAATAGCATTTGCTGTTTTGGTTGTTTTCTTGTGCATCAATTTATCTAAACTTTCTAAAGTTATGAGCGATGTTCAAGAAACAGTCAAGCGTTTGAATACAACGATTGATGTTGTCACTAAAGATGTTGATAATCTTTCAATTGAAGTAGAGGGATTGTTGAACAAAGGAAATTCTTTAGTAGACGATGTGAACCAAAAAATTAGAAAAACAGATCCATTGTTTACTGCAATCGGTGATGTTGGGCTTACAGTGTCTGATTTAACTGAATCTGCAAGTGACATGGCATCGAATTTAGTAAGTCGTACCACTAAGAAAAAACAAAGTCCTCTTGATCGCATTAAGAAAGCGAGTCGTTCGAATAAACGGACGAAAGAGAGAAATGAAACACCGGATGTTTATCCAACAACTGATGATGCTGATTTAGGTCCAGTTGTTCAATCTGACTACCACTATGATTCAGTAGCGGCTGTTCCAGAGACAGATCCTGTAACAGACTATGAAAGAGAACAAGCAGTCAATACATTGAAACAATTTATTAATACAGAACCTTCCACAACAGCTGGTGAAATTAGAATAAAATAAAAGGAGTCGATTTAGATGAGTAACAATAATAACAATGGCGGATTTTTCTTAGGAGCACTTTTCGGAGCATCTATTGCAGGGATTGCTGCATTATTATATGCACCTAAGCCAGGCTATGAATTACGTGCTGATATTGCAGAAGAAGTAGAAGATATGCTACATCGTGCTCAAGACTACAAAGATCAAGCAGTAGAGCGCGGTATGGAATTTTATGATAGCGCAGCAGAAGCTACAGAAGATATCAAAGTCAATTTAAAATATAATGCTGACCAATTAAAAACACAATTGAGTGGTATTACTGATGAAATGGCTAATGACTTTGATGATGTTAAAGAAGAGTTAAAAGTTTCTCGCGATATTGTTTCAGAAGAGGCAAAACGCGCAGGAGATGTTTTATCACAAGCAGCACAAGATTCTACTGAATACGCAAAAATTGCTGCAGATGAAATTAAGCAAACAGCTCAAGATACTTCCGAACAAATTAAAGATTCTTCTAAAGACGTCAAAGAAGACGCTGAAGCAGAAGTTGAAGAAATCAAAGAAGATGTAAAAGAAGAAACAGAAAATGCATAAAAATAGAAGCGCTAACGATAAGTTAGCGTTTTTTTGATTGCATTGGCATCTCAATATAGTAATTGTTATTTAAGCATATTTAGTGAGAAAAATGACTTATTTTGAAAATCATTCATTTATTTTCAGAAAACGCTTGCACTTGCTCAGAAAATGATGTAAAATTTTATCAGGACTATGAAAAAATTAGAAAGTGAGTGTACTGTCATGGAAAAACAAACAATTACAATATATGATGTCGCGCGAGAAGCCGGCGTTTCAATGGCAACAGTATCTCGCGTTGTTAATGGCAATCCGAATGTTAAACCAAGCACGCGGAAAAAAGTATCCGAGGTAATCGATCGTTTAAATTATCGCCCGAATGCAGTTGCCCGTGGCTTAGCAAGTAAAAAAACAACAACTGTTGGTGTAATTATACCAAATATTACCAATCAATTCTTCGCATTATTAGCTAATGGTATTGATGATATTGCAGCAATGTATAAGTATAATATCATCTTAGCTAATTCTGATGATAAATTAGACAAAGAAATTAAAGTTTTTAATACATTATTAGCTCAGCAGGTGGACGGAGTTATTATTATGGGATCAGATATTGATTCTGAATTCTTAAAGGAAATTAAACGCTCATCAACACCTGTTGTTTTTGCGGGAACAGTGATTGAAGACGATGAACAGTATGCTGTTAATATTGACGATGAATTAGCAACACAAAATACAGCTGAACGCTTATTAGAAAAAACAGATCGTGTAGCTATGGTTGATAAAACAAGTCATCAAAGAAAAAATAAATACCGTGTATCTGGATTTAAGAAGGCATATGAAAATCTTGGCAAGACATTTGATGAAGAACTTGTTATTCAAACTGAATTAGATTATCGTGAAGCAGGGCGACTCGTTGATGAAATTTTAGATCTTAATATTGGTGGTTTAATTGTTTTTGACGATATGATTGCAGTAGCGATATTAAATGAGTTAATCAATCGTGGTGTGAAGGTGCCAGAAGACATGGAAGTCGTTACAGGTCACAATACGATGGTCGCTGAAATCGCTCGGCCTGCTCTATCCAGTATTGAATTACCACTCTATGATATTGGAGCAGTCGCTATGCGTTTACTGACGAAAATTATGAATGACGAAGAAGATATTGAAGAACGCCAAATTGTGCTTCCACACAAATTAAAAGAACGGGATTCTACTAAATAATTTAAATCAATTTTCTTATAAACAAAACCCCTAGCTCGAAATGATGTGCACCCGTAAACACGGACATTAATATTAATTGAGTTTAAGCGGTCTTAAGCCTATACTCAATAGGCGAAAGGCCGTTTAATTTTGTTTTTATTCTATCATTATTATACCAATCAATATATTTCTCTATTCCTTCGCTTAACACTGG
>JBHWOV010000137.1:0-7790 GCA_043424535.1 Aerococcaceae bacterium | reverse complement strand
TCACTACTATTTAGTTATATTATTAATATATTGATGTGTTAGTTGGCAATATCGTTCATACCATATATCAATAAACGCTTGATTAAAGGGTCCAATACCCTGATCTATCCATCGAACAAGTTCTTGTATCTGATATTTTATGACAGTATCAATATCATCTGAATAATGATATCGTCTACCATGTAAATCATATTCATCCACATCGAGCAAACGCTTTTCGCCGTCTGGAAAGACTTTAATATCTAAGTCATAATCGATATATTTTAATGCTTCATTATCGATTACATAAGGCGAAGCTAAATTGCAATAATATGTAACCCCACGTTTGCGTAACATTGCTACGATATTAAACCAGAAATTTTTGTGATAATAAAGTAAAGCAACTTCTCGTGTATGCCATTTTCGTCCATCAGATTCTATCACTAATGTATGATCATTACAGGCGATAATTGATTGCTCACTTGTCTTCAGTATCATATTGTCTTGCCATGTTCGGTGGAGTGATCCATCATGTTTATAACTTTTAATAGTGATGAATTCACCTTCTTTAGGTTGTTTCATCACTTTCCAACTTTCTGTATATTATACTCGGCAATCCACTTGGATTGAGTATTTTCACATCTTATTATAGCATAGAAAAATTGGATTAAAAGAAAAATGTTTTGTCTTTCCAGAAAGTTTATTTTATTAATGTTTTAAAAAAAGTTCCAATTTATCAAAAGATAAATCGGAACTTTTTGAAGCCTAATGCCAAAGGATTTAATCATCTTGACCGGCACCTGCTAATTGCATTTGACGATAGAAACCATCTTGTCTCATCAATTCTTCATGATTACCTTGTTCGATGATTTGGCCATCTTTCATCACGAGTATAATATCAGCATTTTGAATCGTTGATAAGCGGTGCGCGATGATAAAGGTTGTTCGACCAACCATTAATTCATCGAATGCTTGTTGAATTAATATTTCAGTTCTTGTATCGATGGAAGATGTGGCTTCATCAAGAATGAGCATTTCAGGTAATTCTACAAATAATCTAGCAATTGAAATTAATTGTCTTTGCCCAGTTGATAAATTACCACCATTATCTGTTAAATAAGTCTGATATCCATCAGGGAGCATGCTAATAAAACGATCAGCATGCGCACTTTTAGCTGCCTGAACAATCGCTTCTTCAGAAGCATCTGGATAACCATATGCAATATTTTCTGCGATGGTCCCTGTTTTTAGCCAAGTTTCTTGCAAGACCATGCCAAATTGTTCTCGAACTGATTGACGTGTATAGTCATTCATATTTTTTCCATCAATCAATATCCCTCCGGCATCGACATCATAAAAGCGCATCAGTAAATTAATCAAGGTCGATTTCCCTGCACCTGTCGGTCCTACAATTGCTACTGTCTGACCTGGTTTTACTGCTATCGAAAGATCACGAATCAATTCACGGTCCTTAACATAGCTAAAGGATACATCGTCAAAATCAATCGCTCCTTGCAATAGTTCTTTTGTTAATATGTCATTTCCTGTTTCTTTCTCGTCTGCTAGATCAATCAATTCAAATATCCGATCTCCTGAGGCGATAGCAGATTGTAATTCAGCAAGAACATTTGAAATATCATTAAATGGTTTCATATATTGGTTGGCATAGTTCAGAAATGTTGTCAATTCACCGACCGTAAATACGCCTGAAATAATTCGTAAACCACCCACAAAAGTTACTAATGCATAGATCGCTGCATTTACAAATCGCGTCGCTGGATTAGTCGTAGAAGAAACAAAGATCGCCCATTTTGAATAATAACTATATTGTGCATTGATGTCATTGAAGACTGCACTTTGTTGGTCTTGTTGATTAAAAAGACGAATCAATTCAGCTTGTTGGATACTTTCCTCGATGTGTTCACTATGACGGGATCTTTCTTTTGTTTGTTGAGTATATAAATTATAAGATTTTGTTGCTACAAAATGTGCAATAACCATTGAAAGTGGTGTCAATAAGATGACAATCAACATCATTGTCCAATCCAATCCCGCCATTGTCCCGATTGTAACGATAATCGTTAGTAGGCCAACAAAAAATTGATTGAACACCATCAATAATCCTGATGCCAATTGATCTGTATCCGTTGTAATTCGGCTAACAATCGTTCCCGTTGATTGCTGGTCAATATAGTTAAGTGGCACGCGATGCATTTTAGTTAAGACTTCATTTCGCAATTCCTGAATCATTTTATAAATTAAGCGATTATAAATTAAAGGATTCAACCACTGAACGAGTGCATTGATTGAGATGACAATTGCCATTTGTATCAGAATTTGTTTTAACATCATAAAATTAACTTGATCAATCGTAACTACTTGATTGACTGCTTGCCCAATAAGGATTGGTAAATAAACGGTTAATAAAACTTGTGCGACTGTTAAAATCATTGCTAATATTATAAGAAATGGGTGTTTCCATAATCTTTTAAATAATCTCATAATGGTAGAATATTGATTCATTTCTCCACCTCCGCTACTGCTTGAGAGGCATAAATTTCTTGATATACCGCATTTTCTTCAAGCAATTCTTCATGCGTGCCCACTCCGACTTGACGCCCGGCCTCTAATACTGTAATCAAATCAGCATGTCTTAAACTATGAATTCTTTGCGAAATCATAATAATTGTTCGATCTTGATAATTATTTTGTAATGTCTTTTGGAAATTAGACTCTGTGACATAATCCAATGCGGACGTAGAATCATCAAAGATTAAAAGTGAACTATCTTTGATTAGAGCACGAGCAATCGTTAATCTTTGTCTTTGACCACCGGAGAAATTTCTTCCAAATGCTTGAACTGGCGCATCCAGTCCTTTGTCTAAGCGACGAATAAATTCACTTGCTTGCGCATCATCTAAAGCTCGCCACATTTCTTCATCTGTTGCATTTTCTTTCCCCATTTGTAAATTACTTCGAATGGTTCCTTTGAAAAGTGTGGGCTGACCAGGAACTACTGAGATATCTCCTCTTAATTCTGCCAAAGTTTCTGTATTGAATAATTCCGGATGATAATAAATTGTTCCTTCTGTTGGCTCATATGTTTTCGTTAATAACTGCATCAAGGTAGACTTACCTGATCCTGTTGAACCAATGATACCGATAAAGCCACCTTTAGGTATGGCTAATTGAATATCTTCTAAAGCATTCGAACGTGCTCCAGGATATGCAAATGAAACTTGATCAATAATCAATGCTTGTTTCATATTTGGATCCATTGGCATGTTAATAGGTCCTTTATCTAATGGCTCCGTGTCTTCTTCCAGTACAACATTCACACGACGAGCGCTCGTTAATGATTTATTGATGACATCTAATACCATCGCTAATTTCACAAGTTCGACTAGAATTGATAATAAATAATTTATCAAGGCCACTAATTCTCCTTGCGTCAATGTCCCCACTGACACTTGAAGCCCACCTTGCCACGTCATCCCAATTAAAATAAAGTTCACCGTCAAATAAGTCAATGGATTACTTAAAGCATTGATGCGACCGACGCGGAGTTGTGTGATGGTCAGCTCTTGATTTGTCTCTTCAAATTGTTCGATTTCACGATCTTGTTGATTGAATGCTTTTATCACGCGAATACCTTGTATTTGTTCTCGTGTTTGCGTGACTAATCTATCAAATCGCTGTCTAATGCGACCTAATAAAGGCGATGCAATCTTCATAATCGCCATCACAACAATCGTCAAAATAATAATCATCCAAATAAACCAGATGGAGATTTGTCGATTAATTTGAATCGCCATAACGAGTGACCCTAACACAATAAAGGGTGACCTTAAGAAAAGGCGATAAAAAATATTTAAACCTGTTTGAATTTGAAATGTATCACTCGCGATTCGATTGATTAAACTCGAACCTCCATAAGCATCCTTCCGAGTTTTATTTAATTTAATACTTTTCTCATAGAGATCCGCTGTTAAATCTTTGGCAAAGCCCACCGATGCTTCAGATGCAAAATATTGCGCTGCAATCGCTAAAATGAAACCTACTAATCCTAAAACAATCATGATCATCATAAGTCTTAATAAATGAGAAGTATCTCCTGCTGGAATTGCTTCATCAATAATGCGTGCCACAATTAAAGGAACGAGTAACTCTAATAATGCTTCAATTAATTTAAAGATGGGACCTAATACACTAATCAGCTTCCTACCTTCAAAATATTTTCCTAATTGGTTCATTCCATCACCTCTTAATATCTTTTAATAGTTTTTTCTGTAATGTGGAAATGGGATAATTTTTAAGTTCTTCTTTGTTTACCCAAACCATCCCTTCAGGTAAGTCAAATGAATTTGCTACGATTAAAAATCTTTCTAATTCCCAAATTCGATGACTGAACACATGCTTAATCAATGGAAGTTCCATTTTTCGTGCTCTTAAAATTTCGCTATCTTCGATTCCATGCGTAGAAAGCCATTCTCTAAATTCTACCAAATGATTCATATTATCATTTTCTTGAATCGCTTCTTGTTCGATAATCGGAAAATGCCATAAATCTTGAAGTAATTCGCCCTTTTGATGCTTTCGCATCAATACTTCGCCATCAGAATTATAAACAATATAAGCATTCATCAAATGATGCGTTTGTTTTATCTTTTTAGGTTTGTTTGGCAATAAATGCGCTGTTTTTGCTTCATAGGAAGCGTCAAATGCTTTAAGTGGATGGGGATCAGGATAAGGATTAGAAGCTGTCATAATTGTTGCTCCTATATCCATTAATGCTTGATTAAAATCTCCAGGACGGTCTGGATCGATTAATATTTTATAAATATCTCGAAATAAACGTTTAGATTTGGCTTTCGTAATATCATCATGCAAATTAAATAAACGCGTTACAATTCGAATCAAATTCCCATCCAGTGCTGGTTCGGGAATATTATAGGCAATACTAACAATGGCCGCGGCAGTATAAGGTCCTATTCCTTTTAATGTTAATAATTCTTCATAAGTCTGAGGCATGACCCCATTATAATCGTTCATGATTTGTTTAGCAGCAGTCTGCATATTGCGAACGCGTGAATAATATCCTAATCCTTGCCATAAATGCATTAAAGTGTCTTCATCTGCTTCAGCTAAAGATTGAATTGTCGGTAAGGTTTCGATAAAGCGTTCAAAATAAGGGATGACGGTCGCAACTTGTGTTTGTTGCAACATGATTTCACTTACCCAAATATAATAGGGATTATCACTATGGTGTCGCCATGGGATGTCTCGTTTTTCTTGATCATACCAGTCAAGTAATGTTTCACGAAACGCTTGAATTTTATTTTCTGACCAATCTATTAGTGGCCCTTCTTTATTGACAGTCAACAATCATCTTCCTATTCTTCACTTAATAATAATTCATTATCTTCTATCCAGTAATTAATATGATCCATTGAATGACCTTTTCGAAGTAAGTCTTGAATGATACGTTGCTTCAATTCATAACCTGTAAATTTTCGTTGACGTTTTTTAAAACTCTTTTGCGCATCTTTTTCGAGAATGAGCGCTAAATCTTCATCATCTTTTTCTATTTCGATGTCATTCATCACTTGTTGGATAATATCTCTTTCATACCCTTTATTGATTAGATGTATTTGTAATTTTTGATTAATTATTTTCGGCGTTTTTCTTTTTTGTGTCCGAATAAATTTTTGCGCTAATTCCAATCCATTTTCTAATTGCTGTTCTGTAGGATATTCTTGAAGCGATTGATCAATTTCATTTTCGCTGAGGCCTTTTTTAACTAACTCATGGCGAATATTTACGGGTCCTTTATAATTAATAGTAGCTTGAGTTCGAACATAACTCTGACCAAATTGTAAATCGTTTAAATAACCTTGTTCCAATAATCGATCAATAATTTGTTGAACGGTCTGTGAATCTGGTGTGATTTTTTGTTCTTGCTGTTGATAATCTGTCAAAGACAATTTCTTTAAGTAACTTTTAACTTCTTTCACTGATCGCATTTGATAAGATATATAATTGAGCGCTCGTTGATAAAATTTAGAATATTGCTCCGCTACTTTTATTTGCTGAATCATCTCTTCAGTGATTTCTTGATTTTTATACAATGCAAAATCCAGCAATACTTGTTCGTCTATACCAATCAAAAATTCATCATCTACATAAATGGAGTAACGTTGTTGGTCTTTTTTTTGTTTTTCAATTTTAGTTATCTTCATAGGTGCTCCTTAAATATGTAAGCATTTTCTATGCAAAAACCTGTCAAAATAGTAAGTTTAACAGGCTTTTTACAAAATTATAATAGTTAATTTTCTTTAACTATGTTACCATTTATTATGATTTATCCCAAATACTATTCATTGAGGTGAGAAAGTGAATACGGAACATAAAAATTTAGCAGAAGTTGCTGCATTAGCAGGACAAATTATGCTGGAATCCCATGCTGAAAGTTATCGTGTGGAAGATACCGTCTATCGTATATTAGCTACAAGTGAAATGGATGCGATTGATGTTGTCACTAATACAACAGGGTTATTTCTAACATTGGATGATTCTGATCCTAATATCGATCCGATTACGATTGTTCGCCGAATCAATCATCGCGGAAATCATCTTAATAAAATTTATCGTGTCAACAATATTTCGCGTGCCTTAACAAGTGGTCGTATGACCGTGGAGGAAGCGCGTGAGCGTTTAAATTTGGTTAATGAATCAGAATACACAATTTATAGTATTGATATTGCGACAATATTATTAGTTGTTGCTTTTACAATATTGGGTGGCGGTCAATTATTTGATGTGATTATTTCTTTCTTTATTGGTGCCGTTGTCGCCTTATCCAGAATTTGGAAAAACTTTATTGATATGAACGACTTTATTTTCACGATGTTTACCACTATTTTAACAGCGTTTGCGACAGAACTATTTACTAATTTATTACCCTTTGATATTTCCAGTAGTATCGTTATCATTGCAGCTTTAATGCCACTTTATCCTGGGACCGCATTTACTAATGGTATTCGTGATACCCTAAAAGGAGATTATATCTCTGGAGTGGCTCGTATTGCGGATGCTTTTGTTATTGCATTATCGATTGCATTAGGTGTCGCTATTGGACTTTCTCTATATGGAGGTGTAGCTTCATGGATTCAATAAATATATTTAATGTTATCATTCAATTATTTGCTGCCATGATGGTCACAACTTTTTCAGCGATTACACTCGAAGCACCACGTCAAATTTTATTTAAAATCTGGCCTGTCGGTGTCGTCTCTTATGCGACCTATTTATTATTTAATTATTTAGGTGTGTCGGAGTTTTTATCAACATTTTATGCCTGCTTCATCGCGTCTATTATGGCACAATTTTTTGCCAGACATTATTTAGCACCGGTAACAATGTTTTATATTCCTACTTTTTTCATTTATGTACCTGGTTCTGCGATTTATCAAACCGCCTTCCATTTTATCAACGGCAATGCATCTGAAGCAGCGAGCTTCCTCGTACGAACATTGATGACCGCAGGAGCAATCGCATTAGGGGTCTTTATGTCAGACTCTATCTTTGAAATTTATTTCTCAACAAAAGCTAAATTAAAAGATCGTCGCGAAGAACTGATTGAAGCGAATAATCAACCTACAGAATAAAATGGTTCTATAATTTTTAGTGTTGATGAGAAATCATCAGCACTATTTTTGTGTATACAAAAAGCCATGCATTTCCTTTATCATATAAGTGACTAAACAAAATGAAAGGAAGGAAATGGCATGACTCATACTTATTCTAACCAA
>JBHWOV010000136.1:0-3403 GCA_043424535.1 Aerococcaceae bacterium | reverse complement strand
CAAATTATCACCTTGCTTTCTAAAATTTTAAATGTACATTTAAATCCGTTAATATTTGTCAACGACTGAGAGAGTAAATAATGATGAGATTCAGCGAGATTGGATAGAGTGGAAGCCAATTAGATTAGCATTATTGAACCGCACTCAGGAGACAAGTAGGTGAATCAATAGCCTACTTCGCTGTCATAGCGTTATCAAAATGAGTGAATGAAACAAATTTTGTGGAGTTAACTAGAGTGGTACCGCGGATTATCCGTCTCTTTTTAGACTTTTGTCTAGGAAGAGACGGTTTTTTGTTTATAAACGAAAGTTTGGTATTCATTTTGAAAAATACAAATATTAACGGATTTAAATGTACATTTAAAATTTTAGAAAGCAAGGTGATAATTTGGCAATTATTTCAGAATACTTTTCATTATTCATGAGTGGTGCTTGGTATACTATTCAACTCGCATTTGTGTCAGTACTACTTTCTTTACCGATAGGTGCAATAATGGCTTTAATGCGAATATCCAATAATAAAATACTGAGTGCTATTGCCCGAACATATGTTGAAGTCATTCGTGGTACTCCTTTATTGGTACAAATTTATATTGTCTATTTTGGTTTGCCAATGTTAGGGATTTATTTAGATGATTTTGTTTCTGCTGTATTAGCTATTACAGTTAACTCAGTAGCATATATGAGTGAAATCATTCGTAGTGGTATTCAATCTATCGATAAAGGTCAAATGGAAGCAGGGCGTGCTCTCGGTTTGCCACGACGAACAACATATCAAAAAATAATCTTCCCACAAGCTTTCAAGCATATTTTACCAACCATTGGTAATGAGTTTGCGGTGTTAATTAAGGAGACATCGATTGTATCCGTTCTGGGGATTAAAGATTTAATGTTTGCTTCGGATACTGTTAGAGGTGCAACCTATACAACCTTTACACCATTACTGTTTACTGCTTTGATTTATTTTATTTTGACATTCACCATCTCACAAGGGATGACACTTTTAGAAAAAAGACTCTCTCGTTCTAATTAAGAAAGGATAATAAATATGAAAACATTAAAAAAATTAACTCTCATCATGGCTACTATACTCTTTGCTATTTCTCCTTTATCTATCTCGGCACGTTCTGTTGATGAAATTAAGGAAGATGGAAAGATTGTCATGGCAACAAGTGCTGACTTCCCGCCTTTTGAATGGACTATTATGCAAGATGGAGAACCAACAATTGTTGGTATTGATCCAACGCTTGCTCAAAAAGTAGCTGATAAATTAGGCGTAGAACTTGAAATCCAAGATACATCGTTTGAATCAATCGTTACTCAAGTTTCATCAGGACGTGTTGATTTTGCTGCGGCAGGAATGACAAGTAATGAAGAACGGGAAAAAGTAGTGAACTTTACCGATCCATATTATCATTCAAAAACTGCCTTTGTTGTCCAAAAAGACGCTGTGGATCAATATACCAAAGTAGAGGACTTCAATGATAAAGTTATTGGTGTTCAAAAAGGGACCATTCAAGAAGGCTTAGCGAAAGAACAATTCCCAGATGCGGAAATTATTTCGATGAATAAAAATGGCGACTTAGTTGAAGCTTTAAAAACAGGTCGTGTGGATACTGTCATGATGGATATTATCGTCGTAGGTGAATTCGTTGCCCAAAATGCAGACGATATTGCTAAACTTGAAGATGTTGAAATCCAACAAGGTGAAAATGGTTTTGCTATGATTACACACAAAAATAATGAAGAATTATTAACTGTTATGAATGAAGTAATTCAAGAAGTTGTAGAATCTGGAGAAATTGACGAAATATTCAAAGAATATACAGAATTAAATGCAGAAATGCAAAGTAATGAATAAATAATTAATTAAAACACTATTTCAATGGAAATAGTGTTTTTTTATATCCTTAGCTTAATTAAGCTGTTTTATGCTTAAAATGAGGAAAAATAAAAATAAAATGATAATTTTATGAGAAAAGATTGCATTTTAATGAGAGATGTGTTTTAATATTAACAATCACTAATTTGGAAGGAAGACCACCATGCAAAATCAAATGGCTATTATTATTTTAATTATTTGATTTCAGGATTTGATCTATATTATAGATTAAGTCCTATTCACAATGGGTGGGACTTAGGGGCCACTCTATGTGGTCCCTTTTTTATTGGTGAAAATTTAGAAAAGAGGGAAGTATATGAAGTTTAGAAAAGTATTGTCCTACTTGGTAACAGGTATGACATTGGGAAGCGCATTATTGTCGGGAGCCTCGGTTGCTCAAGCTCAGGAGGACCCAATTGTTATTGGTGCTAACTATGAATTATCTGGTTATTCAAGTTCATATGGTGTTGCATTGACAGAAGGAACGGAACTAGCCATTGAACACTTGAACGAACAAGGTGGTATCTTAGGGCGTCAAGTAGAGATGCAGTCGATTGATAATAAATCTGACAAAACAGAAACTGCTTCAGTCGCATCCAGAATGATCAATGAAGGTGTGGCAGCTATTCTTGGCCCAGGAGCGACAGACATGGTAAATGCCCAAAAACCAATTGTTGATGAAGCTGGAGTTACAACGATTATCCCTGCAGCAACTGCGGATGATACGACATTTAGAGAAGATGGCAGTGTCATTGAAAATATCTACCGATTAGCCTTTACTTACACGTATCAGGCAAATGCTTCTGCACGTTTTTCTTATGATGAATTAGGTGCACGTCGTGCAGTCGTCATCACTGATACATCGAATGACTATTCAACTGGACAAGCAGAACCATTCAAAGCAGAATTCGAGCGATTAGGTGGAGAAATCGTCACAGAAGAATTTTACCAAGGTGGCGAGCAAGATTTCTCAGCTATTGTGACAAATTTAATGGCTCAAGACTTTGATGTGATCTATATGCCAGCATTTTACACTGAAGGGGGCTTGTTCATTAAACAAGCACGTGAATTCGGTTTAGATCAACCAGTATTTTCTGGACATGGTTTCGCAACAGAAACATTAGTTGAATTAGCAGGAGCAGAAAATGCGAATGATATTTATTATACTTCGCAATTTTATCCAGGTGCTGAAGATGATCAATCTAAAGCCTTTGTTGAAGCTTATCAAGAAAAATACAATAAAACGCCAGATACTTTTGCGGCATTTGGTTATGACTCAGTATTTGTATTAGCGGAAGCGATGGAACGTGCAGGTACAACAGATTATGAAGCCGTTTCAAAAGAATTAGCGAATACGAAATATCAAGGATTAACTGGACTCGTTGAATTTGACGAAGATCATAACCCAGCGAACAATGCACCAATGAGAAAAATGGTTGATGGCGAAATTGTTGAAACATTTGAAGTGGATGGAAGTAAAGTAGAATAATATATAAAATCAGTCAGAAATGACTGATTTTT
>JBHWOV010000135.1:0-11829 GCA_043424535.1 Aerococcaceae bacterium | reverse complement strand
TCACTTTTCAAGGATAAATCGTCGTATCAAAGCTCATTCATAAGTAGTAAATTAGTAGTAAATTGAGTGGTTTTGACCTTGATAAAGTGTGATAAGTCCAGTTTTTATGCGGATAACTAGATTTTTATGCTATTTTTATATGAAAGAGAAGTTATTAATTTTAACATATTTATTCGAAATCGGTTGCATCTTTTTTGTCTTTTTTGTATAATGTACTTAAATTAATAGCCATAAGGGAGTAACTAGAGGGACACCTCGTCAGTATCAACATTATGTAGGAAACTGCTGGTACTGAACTTAAATAGTGAGACTTATGCTATCTTGGATGACTCTATTTTCTAGTATTCAGATAGCATAAGTCTTTTTTATTATTTTACCTTGAACGCTCTCTTATCGCTTTAATTTCAAAAAAAGGAGGATGGAAAATGTCTACAAAAGATTATATTGCTTATAACGAAAGCATTGAAGCTGTAGAGCAAAAGTTTGGCACGAATATTCAAACGGGTCTAACTTCTCAAGAAGCTCAAAAACGTTTAGAGCAATATGGAGAAAATGCGATTCAAGAAACTGAAAAACGCTCATTGTGGCAAAAGTTTTTTGATCAGTTTAAAGATTTCATGATTCTTGTGTTGTTAGTCGCAGCTGTCGTTTCAACAGGTGTTGGGATTGCTGAGTCTGGTCTAACACTTGAAGCATTGGCAGATGGAATTATCATCTTATTAGTTGTTATTTTAAATGCGGTTCTTGGGGTGTATCAAGAAAACAAGGCTGAAGATGCCATTGATGCACTTAAAGATATGTCTTCACCAGAAGCAAATGTTATTCGAGATGGCCAACGTGTACACGTTAAGTCAACTGAACTTGTTCCTGGTGATGTGGTTGTTTTAGAAGCTGGTGATATTGTTCCAGCAGATATGCGATTTGTTGAATCTAATTCATTACAAATCGAAGAAGCAGCGTTAACTGGTGAATCCGTTCCTACCGTAAAAGATGCACGCGAAGTCGTCGATGCGGACGCCGGTATCGGTGACCGTACAAATATGGGATTCTCTTCAACAAACGTTACTTATGGACGAGGTGTCGGGGTTGTTACTGGTACTGGTATGAATACCGAAGTTGGTCACATTGCGGCCATGTTACAAAATACTGAAACGCAATTAACACCATTACAACAAGACCAAGAAGAATTAGGACATACATTAACTTACCTAATTATTGGTGTTGCGGTTGTGACATTCTTAGTTGGGGTATTCATTAAAGACTTTGACCCATTACAAATGTTACTCGTTGCGATTTCATTAGCTGTTGCTGCAATTCCTGAGGGATTACCAGCAATCACAACAATTATCCTTTCACAAGGTACACAAACAATGGCAGAACGTAATGCGCTTGTTCGTACATTACCAGCTGTTGAAACACTTGGTTCAACTTCTGTTATCTGTTCAGATAAAACAGGTACGTTGACACTTAATGAAATGACGATCGAAAAAGTTTATCATGATGGTGCATTATATGACGCTTCTGATGCACTTGACACTGATTCTAACTTCATCCGTTCATTCACTTATGCGAATGACTCTCGTGTTGATAATAATGGGGAAGTTGTCGGAGATCCTACAGAAGCAGCAATGCTTAAATATGCATTAGACCATGATATGGATTTATCCGCTCAATTACAAAAATATCCACGTGTTGATGAAGTACCATTTGATTCAGATCGTAAATTAATGTCAACGATTCATGAGTTAGACAATGGTAAATTCTTTGTTGCTGTCAAAGGGGCGCCAGACCGTCTGATTGAAAAAGCAACTCAAATCGAATTAAATGGTGAAATTCGTCCGATTACTGATGCAGATAAAGAACAAATTTTAGCAGCCAACGAAGGCATGGCACGAGAAGCATTACGTGTTCTTGCTGGTGCATATAAAATCATTGATTCTCGTCCTGCTGAAGCGACAACAGAAACAGTTGAAAATGATTTAGTATTTGCTGGTTTAGTCGGAATGATTGACCCTGAACGTCCAGAAGCTAAATCGTCAATCATTACAGCAAGAAATGCTGGTATCCGCACTGTTATGATTACAGGGGACCATGCGACAACTGCTCAAGCGATTGCAGAACGTTTAACAATCTTAGATGAAAATGCTCCTGCTGAAGAAAATGAAAAACATGTTCTTACAGGGGCAGACTTAAATCAAATTTCAGACGAAGAATTAACTCGTCGTGTGGCAGATTATTCTGTATATGCACGTGTATCACCAGAACATAAAGTTCGCATCATTCGTGCATGGCAAGCAAATGATAAAGTTGTTTCCATGACAGGTGACGGTGTAAACGATGCACCTTCATTAAAACAAGCAGACATTGGTGTTGGTATGGGTATTACTGGTACTGAAGTATCGAAAGGTGCCTCCGACATGGTTCTTGCTGATGATAACTTTGCAACAATAGTTGGTGCTGTTGAAGAAGGACGTAAAGTTTTTGCTAACATCCAAAAAGCTGTTCAATTCTTACTATCAGCTAACTTAGGTGAAGTTATTACATTATTCGTTGGTACATTATTTGGATGGGTTATTCTTGAGCCTGTTCATATTCTATGGATTAACTTAGTTACTGACGTCTTCCCAGCGATTGCATTAGGATTAGAGCCTGCTGAAAAAGATGTCATGGATCACGCACCGCGTACGACAGGCGACTCATTCCTTTCATTTGGTGTTGCTCCTTCGATTCTCTACCAAGGTATTTTAGAAGGTGCCATTACATTATTTGTTTATTGGTTCGCAGCTTATGGTCCAATGACAACAACTCTAGATGGCGAAGCGCGTCATAATTTAGCTGAAACAATGGCATTCATTACTTTAGGTATGATCCAATTGTTCCATGCATATAACGTTAAATCGACATTTAACTCACTATTCTCTAGAAATCCATTCAACAATAAAGCATTAAACTTAGCTTTCATTGTTTCTGGTATTCTATTAATCGGGGTTATTGTCACACCAGGTGTTAATAATTTCTTCTCAGTTACTGTTCCAACAGGACAACAATGGGCTATCTGTTTCGCAGCAGCATTCTCAATTATTATCATTGTTGAGATTGTCAAATGGTTATTCCGTGTCACTGGAGCTGCAGAGAAATTTAACCGTACCATCCATACTAAATAATTTTCTTTTGTAGATAAAATCTTCAAAGCATAGATAAATTAGTAAAACCTGACCCTATCTTATGATTAGCGGTCAGGTTTTTTGCTGCATAAAATAAAACAGCGTACTATAAAATGAACGCCTCTCTGTGAAATATACAGAGAGGCGTTCAAAATATAATCATCGTTTGCTTTCATTATTTCCTATTATTAAGAATGTATATTGACAGATTCATGTATACAATTTGAAATGTTTTTTTCTAATGTGTCTAATATCATTGACACTTTGGCTTCTGGAGCGATTGTCAATATCGTCGGCCCTGCACCACTAATAACAGTTGCATAAGCACCATTTTCAATAGCAAGAGACTTTACTTCTTGGAATTCGTGAATCATACTTTGTCGGTATGGTTCATGAAAATGATCTCTCATCATTAATTTTCCCATCTCATTATATTCTTTCTTCAAGGCTTTCATTACCATCACATTATTCATTGCATTTTGACTAACAGCTTGTTGCCGTGAGTAATGTTCTGGCAAAGCTCTTCTGGCCTGTTCTGTATTAATTTCATATTCTGGAATTGAAAGAATTACACCAATCTCTGGTAACTCAAATGTCTCATAAAACAAGCCATCATTGGCTGAATAATAGCCAACAAAACCTGAACCAGTGATACAAGGACCTACATTATCAGGATGCCCCTCCAATTCTGTTGCGTATAATATTTTTTCGAACTCTGAGAGTTCCAATTGAAGAAAGTGATTTGCTAACTCTATTCCTGCAACAATGGCACTTGAAGAACTTCCTAATCCGTGTGTCAATGGAATGTCACTCGCCATCTTAATAGAGAGCTTAGGCATTGTTTTATTATAAGCTTGGGCTAAATATTCTGCAGAACGAAAAACAATATTTGTCTCATCGCTCGGTAAAACTTCCAATTCAGAATCCAAAAATTCAACCATCCATTGGTCACTTTCTTCGGCCTGAATCGTTAAATATTTTTCTAGAGCAATTCCCATAGAATCAAAGCCTAATCCTAAATTGGCGCTCGTTGCTGGTATCTTTAGTGTTATAGTCATTTAATCTCTCATTTCTTTTAATCAATGATAGGATAAAGTGCTTGAATTGATTGTGTAGATAAACTGTCTTTCAACTCTTTAGGAGTCATGCTAGGTGTATAAAGGACTATCCCATCTTCTTCTGAATAAACAATTTCATAATGATGTTCCTGAGCAATTTGTTCTATTTCTTCGGATGCTGATAAACGAACATAATAGTGACGCGGGAATTCTTCTGATGTGATGAGAGCATTTTCTTGTGTTTCAGTATTACCAATAAAGCCAAAATTCATAATTCCCATCACATCAGCGACAATAGCAGATGCTGTTTCCATACTTCCAGCACCTGGTCCATAAAACATCGTCTCGCCAATGGCATCTCCATTGAAGAATACAGCATTCATCGCTTCACTAACGCTCGCTAATTGGCTATTTGATGGTATTAACATCGGTCCGACCTTCATTTCAATTTGATCGTCTCTCATCTCAGATAAGCCAATTAATTTCATTGTATAACCTAATTGTTGGGCTAATTGAATATCAATTAATTCTAATTCCTCAATACCTTTAACAGAAACATCATCCAAATTAATTTCTTTACGATAGGCTAATCGTGATAATATTGCTGTTTTTCGTTGCGCATCAAAGCCACCAATATCATTGGTAGGATCTGCTTCTGCATAGCCTAATTTTTGTGCTTGTTCTAATGCTTGATTGAAATCCCAATCATCTTGTGTCATGCGTGTCAAAATATAATTGGTTGTGCCATTCAAAATGCCCATAAAACGATGGATATTATTAGCACTTAACCCATGTTGCAATCCTAAGATAACAGGAATACCACCAGCTACACTCGCTTCATAATTGAATTGAACACGATTCTCATTTGCTAAGCGGCTCAATTCTTCTACATATATGGCTAACATGTCTTTATTTGCTGTGACAACATGTTTCCCAGCCGATAGTAATTTCTTGATGATTTGATAAGAAAAATCAATACCTCCAAGTACTTCAATAACAATCTCCACATCACTATTAATAATTTCTTCAATATCATCTGTATAAGTGACATTCGCTAAATCAATATTATAAGGATTACTTCTTCCAAAAACATGAGTTATTTCGACTGTTTCATTCGTCCGTTCTTGTATGATTTGTTTATTTTGCGTTAATAATTTTATAACGCCACTTCCAACGGTTCCTAGACCGAGAACTGCAATTTTCATAATTACCTCCTATAAAAGCGTATATATATCAATCTTACAATAATGACTAGGAATTAGCTAGAAAATAAGTTATTATATAAAGAATACTTATATTTGAAGAAAGTGGGGATTCATATGAAAGTAGCAAAGTTCGGCGGAAGTTCGCTTAGCGATGCAAAACAAATTCATAAAGTTGCTAAAATTGTCAAAAACAATTCTGATATTAAAGTAGTCGTTGTCAGTGCACCAGGTAAAAGGTCTGAAGATGATACCAAGGTTACTGATTTATTAATCGCACTCTTTACGAACCATCAAACAGGTTTGGATACTCAACAAGCGATACAAACGATTATTGCCCGCTATGAATCAATTATTACAGAGTTGAATTTATCCCCTGATCTTATAATAACATTCGAAAAAACTTTGGAATTATATCTTGATAAAATTACTCAATCTGAACGTCTCTTAGATGCATTAAAATCATGTGGGGAAGATTTCAACGCACAATTGATAAGCGAATATTTTAATACTCAAGGTATCAAAGCCTGTTATCGTTCACCAAAAGACATTGGTATGATTGTTACCGATCATGCTGGAGATGCTGCTATCTTACCAGAGTCTTATGAAAAAATGTCCAAAATAAGAGAAATCGAAGGCACAATTGTTATCCCAGGATTTTATGGTTACTCTCAATCAGGCGACATTGTGACATTCTCTCGCGGAGGTTCAGATATTACAGGAGCAATTATTGCCAATGCCATCGATGCTGAGGTGTACGAAAATTATACCGATGTGAGCTATATTTATTCAGCTCATCCAGGCATTGTCAAGCAGCCACATCGTATCAAAGAAATCACATACCGTGAAATGCGTGAGTTAGCATATTCTGGTTTCGCTATTTTCCACGATGAAGCACTCCGGCCGCTCTATGATCAGAAAATTCCTGTTCAAATTAAAAATACGAATCATCCAGAAATCAATGGGACTCGAATTGTTGCTGATCGCAATGACATTAATGAGTTTCCAGTCATCGGTGTCAGTGGTGATAGTGGCTTTATGTCTTTTACGATTAAGCAATATTTACTTAATAAGGAAGTTGGTTATACGCGAAAATTATTACAAATTTTTGAAGATTTAGATATTTCTGTCGAACACATACCTACTGGAATCGATGATATTACCATTATTGTTCGTTCCCATCAATTTGAAGGGAACAATAAAAAGGAGAAAATCATTGAAGGAATGCACAAACAACTTCAACCTGAATGGGTCCATGTCGAAGAAAATCTTGCGATTATTGCTGTTGTTGGTGAAGGGATGCGAAATATCGTTGGTTTAGCCAATAAAGCGACAACAGCATTTATGAATCAAAAAATAAGCTTACAAATGATTAACCAAGGCGCTTCGGAATTGAGTATGTTTTTCTGTATTCAATCAAAAGATTTAAATAACGCCTTACAAGAACTTTATCATCAATATTTTAATTAAAACAAAAAACTTCTCTGATGGCACAAAGAACCATTACAGAGAAGTTTTATTTTGTATTAAGCCTCTTCTTCTAATTTCTCAAAAGCTTCATCTATTACTTGTTTTAACTGAGCAGCGGATTTTTGCATTTTTTCTAATTCAGCATCATTGAGCTGTAATTCTAATTTATCACGTACTCCATTGACATTTAAAATAGAAGGTGTACTGATATAAACATCATTGATGCCATACTCTCCATTTAAATAAACCGAGACAGGTAAAATTGAATTCTCATCTCTCAAAATAGCACGAGTGATTCTTGCTAATGCTGTGCCGATTCCATAGAAAGTGGCACCCTTTTTCTCAATAATAGTATAGGCCTTATCTCTTACTTCGAAAAAGCTATCAATTAAAGCTGTTTCGTCAACTTGTGAGTGTTGTTTTACCCAATCATATATTTGCAAACCACCAACATTCGCGTGAGACCAGACAGCAAACTCCGTATCACCATGCTCACCTAAAATGTATGCATGAACATTTCGAGTATCGACATTAACAAATTCTGAAATTTTCTTCCGGAAACGAGCACTATCGAGCGAAGTACCTGACCCAATCACGCGAGAACTCGGTAATCCTGAAAATTTCCAAGTAGCATAAGCCAATATATCGACTGGATTTGTTGCGACTAAAAAGATGCCATCAAAACCACTAGCCATAACTTGTTCGATCATTGATTTGAAAATACGTAAATTTTTATGAACTAAATCTAAACGAGTTTCTCCTGGTTTTTGAGCAGCGCCTGCTGTAATGACTATAATATCTGCGTCTCCACAATCAGCATACTCTGCAGAATAAATTCGTTTTGGAGAAGTGTAAGCTAACGCATCCTCTAAATCCAATGCATCCCCAATGGTCTTTTCTTTATTTAAATCGATAATCCCTAATTCCTCACCAATTCCTAAAAGAACTGTAGCATAAGCAAAACTCGACCCAACTGCACCATCACCAATCAAAATGATTTTATCATGTTTTTTACCATCGACAATTGCCATCTTTTTCACTCCTTTATATGTTGACATATCATAATTCTAAGTATATCACGACACATAAAGGTTGTCATTGGCCTAAAACATTTTCATTACTGAATATAAACATTATTTGTTTTATAGATCATTTAGCCATTGTTTAGCTGCCTCCAGCTCTTCTAATTCAATTTGATGACTTCTTCCCCAATACGTATCAATTAACGCGCCATTGTCTTTAAAAATGTGTATTACGCGTTCACTTTCTTCAATCGGCACAATAGGATCATCTTTTCCCATTGACGCAAATACTTGCGTATCAGAGAGGTTCAAATCTTCTTTGAGTGGCACTGGATACATTGGATGCAATAAAATGCCTTCTTGATAAGAATAGTCATTATTGAGCAATAAATGAATCGCAATATTTGCTCCATTTGAGAATCCTAATAAAACAAGACTTTCTATGCTCAATTGATGTTTTTTACTGAGTTCTTGAATAAATAATGCTAATCTCTCTCCACGCTCATTCAAATCATCAATATCATATTGGCCCTCCGCGTGCCGCTTAAAGAAACGACGCATCCCATTTTCAAGCACATCTCCTTGAATACCTATATAGTTATATGAAGGATCAAGATATTCTGCCACAGATATTAAATCTTTTTCGTTCCCACCTGTGCCATGTAATGCTATAAATGTTTTATGACTTTGATTATCGATAAATGTATATTCCATATACTCCTCCTTATTTTACTTAGGTCGTTCAATTGTCAATATATTCCCTATCGATCCATAATCATGGCCCGCTAATCTGCTCATTGGATTCAAATGATGAGGGTCTATTTTTCCATTTTCATATATTTCATCTTGGATCCAATAATGTTTAATATCCAATAGAAGAAAATCAACGGTTGTTATTTGTTCATGCTGCACTTTGATGTGCTCACGTAACGATACTTCAAAGCGTATCTTGCTTTCTTAAATTGCTGGAGTAGTGATGGTTTTGGAATGGGTTAAATGGAACTCTGTTCGTTCAAATTCACTATCCCCATATGATAAGGTTGCTGCTGTCTGATTTGTGTCATAAACATTATCATTATCTACAATATGAATGACTGCTTCTTTAGTTCTTACAATATTTTTCGCAGTATCCTTCATTTCTCCAGAAGTCCTTTGTATCGAAACACCTAAAATCGGTGGGATGGAACTGACAATGTTAAAATAGCTAAAAGGAGCGATATTTATTGTATCGTCAGTATTCAATGTTGATATTAAAGCAATCGGACGCGGAATAATTGAACCTATTAAAAATTTGTAATTCTCTCTTTCTGACAATTCATTTGGTGTAAAATTAAGCATGTTCAGCTCCTATAATCGGAGATAAACGCGATTCAATTTCATTCCGCGAATTTTCAAATTGAGATGGAAGCTTCAATGAGTCTCCTAACTTTTCCTTATCTTCATCAATAAGAAAACCAGGGCCCGCCGTTGCAATTTCAAAAATTGTGAATCCAGGCTCACGATAATAGATTGATTTAAAATAAGAGCGATCTTTTATTTCAGTGGGGCGAAGTCCAGATTTCGCTAATGTTTGCTGCCAATTTTCTAACTCATCAACATTTTCTGCTTCCCAAGCAACATGATGAACGGTACCAATGCCATCAATACCACGGCGGTGCGTTTCTTTACTTAATGCAATGGTATGATGAATTTCAGAATCCGTTTCAAAATATTGATGTGTTTCACTCTCTCCTACTGAACGCAAATGAAATGTATTCTTCAGATGCTCAATGGATGCTTTTTCATCACCACTCAAAATTTCTACGCCATAAAATCCGTGAATCTGTGCATCAGAAAGAGTTTCATCTTCAACTAAAGCAATCTGCAAACCATGAGGATCATTAAATTCTAATGTCGGCTTATTAAAGCGTTGTGTTAATTGAGTAGCAATATTATTATTCAGTAGATGATGCTCCCAACTCTCCAGACTATTTTTTCCTATGGCAAAAGCAATCGTTCTAACTTGCCCACTACCAACTCGGCCTTTCTTTTTTGAATTTTCCCAATTAAAAAATGTCATTGAATAACCATTTTCAGCGTATTGATCACCGAAATATAGATGATAAGTTGTTGGATCATCAAAATTAACTGTCTTTTTTATTAAATGAAGTTCTAATATTTTTGTATAAAAATCATACGTTTCTTGTGGGTGTCCTACAATGGCACTAACATGATGAATTTTATCCATTTTCATAAAAAACAACCTTTCTTAATGATCACGAGTGGTATCAAATGGTCGAGTTTGACTTTCAATATAATCACGCTGTGGTTCAATAAATGGCGGTAATGATAAGGATTCACCTAATGTTTCATAAGGCTCATCTTCCATAAAACCAGGACCATCGGTCGATAATTCAATTAAAATATGACCAATACGTGCATAGAGTGCTTCAAAATAAAATCGATCAACAAGACCTGAATTCGGTAAGTTCAATTCTTTATATTTCTTTAACCAATATTTTAATGCTTTTTGATCTTCAACACGAAAAGCTACGTGATGTACTGCCCCATAGCCTTGATATTCCATATTGCTTGATTCATCATGATGTATAATCATGGAGCCACCTAAGCCCGCTTTATTAACTTCCATCCAAATTGATTCTTTATTTCGGACTAATGGTTTAAAATCATAAACTACTTCCATCAATTTTGCGAAATCTTTGCTATAAGCAACTGTAATTTCAATCGGACCTAAGGCATAAATAGCAAATTCTTCTGGAACGGGGCCTTCTTTCCAAGGAGTTCCCCCAGGTAAGCCAGTGTTCGTCTCATCTGAATATAAACGATAATTTTGCCCATCTGGATCAGTAAATCGTAGTGTTTGATGACCAAAGTATTCTTCTATTTCACTATGTTCTACATCAAAATCTTCAAATCGTTTCTTATAATATTTTAAAGCTTTATCATTAGGAACTCTTAAACCGATACGATTTATACTATTTGTCCCCTCTTTTTTAGGAGGTATATTAGGAAAATCAAAAAAAGTTAAATCCGTTCCTGGTGCAGCTACATCATCTGCGAAAAATGTATGATATGTATGAATATCATCTTGGTTGACTGTTTTCTTCACTAAACGCATCCCTAACACTTCTGTCATAAATTGATAGTTTTTTTCTGCACTTTCAGTAATAGCTGTGACATGATGTATACCTATTAAATGATTATTTGACATGTAATCCCAACTTTCTACTTTTATTTTACTTCGAATTCGAACTAATTATAAGTTAAAAAAAGAAAGAATGCAAGTATAATGAAAAAGTTGTTAAATATTAAAAGAAAAAATTTTATCTTCTAAAAACAAAAAACTCGACATAAAGTCGAGTTTCATGGAGAATAGCGGGATCGAACCGCTGACCTCTTGCATGCCATGCAAGCACTCTCCCAGCTGAGCTAATCCCTCATTTAATTATCGGGAAGACAGGATTCGAACCTGCGACCCCTTAGTCCCAAACCAAGTGCTCTACCAAGCTGAGCTACTTCCCGTAAAATGCACCCTGCAGGAGTCGAACCTGCAACCGCCTGATTCGTAGTCAGGTACTCTATCCAATTGAGCCAAGGGTGCATAAAAATAAAAAAAGCATTCACATAGCGCAAATACTCAATACCGGTGGTCGGGATCGAACCGACATGCCCGTGAAGGCACGGGATTTTGAGTCCCGCGCGTCTGCCAATTCCGCCACACCGGCTAAATAAATAAGGCGGTAACCGGATTTGAACCGGTGATAAAGGTTTTGCAGACCCGCGCCTTACCACTTGGCTATACCGCCATATAAAAATACTGGGGTAGCTGGATTCGAACCAACGAATAACGGAGTCAAAGTCCGGTGCCTTACCGCTTGGCTATACCCCAATAATAAAGTAAATTTTAATAGGC
>JBHWOV010000134.1:0-3756 GCA_043424535.1 Aerococcaceae bacterium | reverse complement strand
ATGTTTAAAATTAATATTTGTTTTTAATCATTTTATAATTATTACCCTGGCGCTTCTCCATTAATTTTGCTATGCTTGTATTATCAAAGCTTGAGGAGTGATTGGATGATTAAGATTAATCGTGATCAGTTTGTTTTTGCGATGGATAAGGACAATGAACCCGTTGCTACGGCAAAGTCAGGAGACCAAGTGATTTTCGACTTAATGGATTGTTTTTCAGACACAGTGACGAGTGAAGCAGATACGATTTCAGAAATTGATTTCAATAAGATTAATCCAGCAACTGGTCCACTTTATGTGGAAGATGCAGAAGTGGGAGACGTTTTAAAAGTAACCATTGAAAAAATTAAACTCGATGATTATGGTGCTGTTATGTCTGCCCCTGGTTTAAACAAATATTTCACTGAAAATATTACTAAAGAACAGACAGTGATTTGTCCGATTGATGATGAGGCAGGCACTTTTGAATTCCAAGGTGTAAAATTCCCAATGAATAAACATATTGGCGTGATTGGAACGGCACCAGAGGGTGAAGGTGTAACAACAGGAACACCACGTATGCATGGTGGTAATATGGATAATACCCAAATAAAAGAGGGGTCTATTCTATATTTACCAGTTAATACGCCAGGTGCATTACTAGCTATGGGAGATATGCATGCTTCAATGGGAGATGGCGAAGTTTGGGGATCTGGAGTGGAAGTTGGCGGTGAAGTAACGGTCACTGTTGAAGTCTTAAAGGAATCAACTATTCCAACACCATTTGTAGAAACTGAGACAGCTTACTATGCTTTTGGAGCCGCAGAAAAAATGGAGGAAGCCGTTACGATCGCATCGGATAATCTGCATCGTTTCATCATGGAAGAAGCAGGCTTAACTTTTAATCAAGCAGGTATGTTGATGACGATCAAAGCTAATTTAGCTCCATGTCAAATCGTCAATCCTGATGTTTCCTTCCGTTTCGGTATCGACAAAGATATCTTAGAGAAAGCAAAAGATTTTAAAGAATAAAATGAAATAACAAGAAAAGGTCAAATTTTCCATTATCGGAAAGTTTGATCTTTTTTATTAAAATTAAACTTGACAATGATTAATTTTAGATTATAATTAGGTTATAAATTAATATGAACGATGAAGAGTAAAGTAATTTCTTAGCGATTGTCACAGAGATTCTAGATTTGGTGAGACTAGAACATTCAAGAGAAATGAAAATGAGCTTGGAGTAGTTAAATAGTTCACGCTATTTGACCGGGTGCATCCGATATCAATGCGCAGTATAGTTAGTATAATGTACTGTTTGAGGTATTGTACGTGAGTATAATACAAAGAAGAGTGGTAACACGATGATTGTCGTCTCTTTGTTGATTTGTAATGAATCAACAAAGGGACGATTTTTTGTTTTTTTATATCATAGAGGAGGAATTGAAATGACAACACAAAGATTTGAAACATTACAAGTTCACGCAGGCCAAACAATTGATGAGACAGGATCACGAGCGGTGCCATTGCATATGACAACGGCATATGTATTTAATGATGTGGATCATGCCGCTGGTCGATTTGCATTAACCGAACCGGGACCCATTTATAGTCGTTTAAACAATCCAACAACAGATGTTTTGGAAAAACGCATTGCTGCCTTGGAAGGTGGAACAGCGGCATTAGCGACAGCGAGTGGCATGGCTGCGATTACTTATGCAATCCAAGCTGTTGCTAAACAGGGTGATCATATCGTTTCTTCAGCATCAGTCTATGGTGGAACCGATACATTGTTAAGACACACATTGCCTACACAAGGTATCACTACTACTTTTGTTGACACTACGGATTTAAATAATGTTGCTGACGCGGTTCAAGAAAATACAAAAGCAATATTTGCTGAAACTGTCGGTAATCCTGATGGCAACATTGAAGATATTGAAGGACTAGCAAAAATCGCTAAACAACATGAGATACCTTTAATTATCGATGCCACTTTCTCGACACCTTATTTAACACGTCCGATTGAGTATGGTGCGTCTATTGTTGTTCATTCGGCAACGAAATTCATCGGCGGTCATGGAACGGCGATGGGCGGTTTGATTATTGAGAGTGGGGACTTTAATTGGGGTAATGGTAAATACCCTCAGATTAGTGAACCAAATGAAACTTATAATGGATTAAGCTTTTATGAGGCTGTCAAACCAGCTGCTTTTACCACTTATATCCGCGCGACATTATTAAGAGATACTGGAGCTGCATTATCACCATTTAATTCCTTTTTATTGATTCAAGGATTGGAAACATTATCCTTACGACTTGAACGTCATGTTGAAAATGCAAAGAAAGTTGCAGAATATTTGAGCAATCATCCGCAAGTAGAATGGGTAAATTTTGCTGGCTTACCATCAAGTCCATATTATGAATTACAGCAAAAATATACCCCCAAAGGTGCACCATCAATCTTTACATTTGGTGTAAAAGGTGGGTATGAAGGGGCAGTTAAATTTATCAATGCTTTATCTTTATTCTCTCTTTTAGCGAATGTTGGCGATGCTAAATCATTAGTGATTCATCCCGCATCAACAACGCATGCGCAATTATCACCTGAAGAGCAATTAGCAGCAGGTGTCAGACCAGAAACAATCCGCTTATCTATTGGAATCGAGCATATTGATGATATTATTAATGATCTTGAAAAAGGATTAGGAGCGGTTTCCGATGCCGATTAATATACATGAAGATTTGCCTGTACGAAAACTGTTAGAACAGGAAGGCATTTTTGCCATGGATAGTTCACTCGCGGTGCAACAAGATATCCGACCATTAAAAATATTAATTTTAAACTTAATGCCTAAAAAACAAGTAACGGAACTACAATTGTTAAGATTGCTGAGTCATGGTCCTATTCAAATTGATGTCGATTTTTTATATATGACGAGCCATCATAGTCAAAATACAGAAAGAAGCTATCTTCAAAGTTACTACAAAAATTGGGAAGAAGTAGCGGATGATTATTATGATGGCTTAATTATCACTGGTGCACCAGTTGAACATTTATCATTTGATGCGGTAGATTATATTGCTGAACTAGAAGATGTTATGGTATGGGCACAAACACATGTCTATCATCGATTATTTATCTGTTGGGCAGCACAATTTGCTTTGAATTATTATTATGAGATTTCAAAAAAGAAGCTTGAGAAAAAAGTATTTGGTATTTATGAATATACTGTCGTCAAAGCTGAGCATCCTATTCTTAGAGGATTTGATGATACTTATCGCGTACCTCAATCAAGACACACAACGATTGATTGGGAGAGAGTAAAAAAGACAGATGCTTTGCTTGAATTAACGAAGCATTCAGATTTAGGACCAGATATATTGACGAGTGCGGATAATCGTGACTTATTCATTTTAGGACATTTAGAATATGATCGAGATACATTACATTTGGAATATCAACGTGATTTAAGTCGTGGTCAGTCGATTCAGTTACCCGTTGATTATTATCCGAATGACGATGTAGATAATAAACCGGTATTTAATTGGCGCAGTGCTGCTCATCTCTTGGCTCAAAATTGGATTAATCAAACTTATCAGAATACACCATATAACCTGGAAGATATAGCCACGCTATGAAGTATTTTAATAGTATGGTTCTCCTCAAAAGGATGAAAATAATTAATAGTTATTGTCTTTATTAAATTACTTCTTTATTATATATGTAATATATAAATTTCAGGAGGTAATGAGATGTCTTCGGTAAAAACTGAT
>JBHWOV010000133.1:0-8639 GCA_043424535.1 Aerococcaceae bacterium | reverse complement strand
GGGTGTTATAGACAGAACACATCAAATCAAATTAATTAGCTGATTGATAGAAATTATGATAAGATATTACCGACAAAAGGGGTGACGTAAGTGACAATATTATCCTTCGACACAGCAACCAAAAAAATGAGTGTTGCACTTGGAAATGATCAAAGTAAAATAATAGATGTGTTTCAGTCAAATGGAGACAAGCAACATGGAGAAGTGGCTTTACCCATTATTCAAGAGATCATGCAAATCAATGATGTATCTATTTCAGATATTAACAAAATAGTAGTTGGAATAGGTCCGGGTTCTTATACTGGTTTACGTATAGGAATTACGATTGCCAAAACATGGGCAGAATTAATGGGAATTCCTCTAGAAAAAATGTCAAGTTTGGCTATGATGCTACCATTGGAGCAGATTGAAAAGGATACATTGTATATCCCGATGATTGATGCGCGACGTCAGACAGTATATAGTGGTATTTATCAATTACATAATAGAAAATATCAATCAATCATCAATGATAGGCACATTTCTTGGGAAGAATATCAACAGGTGATTGAAAATCATTTGAAAGAAGCTACTGATATTCAGCAGATAATTTTAATTGGCGATTCATTTGTTGAGGATTATGTACACTTATTACAAAATACATGCAAACAAATTCAAGGATCTATTTCAGTTAAGCCATTGGATAGATACCCTCAAGCTGCCTCAGCATTTCATTCAGCATTCGAAGAATTAATAGAAGAAGTAGCGCAACCGAATTTGTTAGTTCCTCATTATGCCCATTTAACTTTAGCAGAACAAGAATGGAAAAAAGCGCAACAGGAAGGTAATTTTAGTGAGCAGCATAACGAATATATTGAAATCACTCATTAAATCTAAAAGGCGTTCTGATAATCAATTATTAGATTCATATCACGATTTGATTCGTCCAGCTCAAATAATGGAGCAATTTCAATCTCACATCTCTAATCAGCCACCGATTTATTTAACCGTGCTGACGAATAATGAAGCATTTAGAATTCGGCCCGGAACTTATGAAGATATTCCAGCTTATTTAGAATTAGAAAAAAAGGGATATCATGGTGTGTTAGCTTGGCAAATCCGTGATTTTATTCGTGATTTTCGAACCAATCCTTATCGAGTATATTTGTTGTTGACTTGGAAACATCCGAAAACTCAGGAAGAAGTCATTGCAGGAATGATTTCAGGACGTTTTTTAGCACGTAAAGCACATATCAGTCATCTCATTGTAGATCCTGTTTATCAAAACAATGGGGTAGGTCAGCGTTTATTGTCTCTATGGATTGATTTAATGCATAAACAAGGTATTCCTTATTGTGAACTTGAAGTACGAGTATCAAATGCTTCGGCGATTCACTTATATGAAAATTTTGGATTTGAAAAAATTCAAAAGCTCAATCAATATTATTATGATAATCATGAAGATGCCTGGAGAATGAGAAGAGATAATGTCTGAGATAACATTTAATTGGTGTAAAGGACATGAATTATCCCAAAGTGAACAAAGTAAGATTGCGCGAATGAACACTGCCTTTCAATGGACGAGAAACATGAGTAAGAGTGATTTCCAATTTGATTTCACCTATTATTTAGTAATGTATTCTCAGATGAAAATTGTGGGTTATGTCGGTTTACATTATATTATCGACGAGTTTCAAATCAACACAGTTTATATTGATCCACTTTTTCGTCGCAAAGGTTTAGGTAAATTATTGTTGAGACAATTGCTTAATTTGAGTCAACAGAACAAGGTAAGGCGTATTATATTAGAAGTGCGTTCAAAAAATATCGGTGCAATCAAACTTTATCAATTGATAGGATTTCAAGAAATTTCAAGGCGAAAAAATTACTATCATCAACCAAAGGATGACGCCTATATTTTAGAATATAATATAAAAAAGGAAGGAGTTAAAGATGACACTGATATTATCCATTGAAACAAGTTGTGACGAAACAAGTGTCGCAATTGTTGAAAATGGCGAGACAATCTTGTCGAATGTGATTGCGTCACAAGTACAAAGTCATATCCGATTTGGTGGTGTCGTCCCTGAAGTAGCTAGTCGACATCATGTTGAACAAATCACTCAAATCATAGATTTAGCGATGGATGAAGCAAATATATCAATGGAAGATATTGATGCGATAGCTGTAACACAAGGGCCTGGTTTAGTAGGAGCTTTATTGATTGGTATTACAGCTGCGAAAACGATTGCTTTTATATACCAAAAGCCTTTAATTGCCACTAATCATTTAGCTGGGCATATTTATGCTAGCCAATTACAACAGCCACTAACTTTTCCTTTAATGAGCTTAATAGTAAGTGGCGGTCATACTGAATTAGTGTATATGAAGGATCATTTAGATTTTCAGATTATAGGCGAAACCCAAGATGATGCGGTTGGAGAAGCCTATGATAAAGTTGGCCGATTGATTGGATTGCCATATCCAGCGGGTAAACATATGGACAAGCTAGCTCAACAAGGAGAAGCTGTTTATGATGTTCCTCGAGCAATGATTCATGAAGAAAACTTAAATTTTAGTTTTTCAGGTATGAAAAGTGCCGTAATGAATTTAGTTCATAATGCCAATCAACGAGGAGAAATCATTAATCATGAAGATTTGGCGACGAGCTTTCAAGAGGCAGTGATTGATGTATTAGTAACGAAGGTAATCAAGGCCTTGGAAGAGTATTCTGACACGAAGCAATTTATATTAGCGGGTGGAGTTGCTGCTAATAAAGGATTGCGTGAAGCTTTATCTAAACGTTTAAACACACAATATCCTGAGATTGAATTAATTATTCCGCCATTAAGATTATGCGGTGATAATGCAGCAATGATTGGAGCAGTGGCATATCAACAATATTTAAATGAAGATTTTGTTGATTTAGCATTTAATGCGAATCCTGGTTTAGCATTATCAGAAAATTAAAAAAGTCCCAATAGATGACACATAGATAATAGCTTTTGTGTCATTTATTGGGAACTTTTTATTCTTTCAAATGAGGATGTTTGTCATAGAAATCTTCAAGTTTAAGACTCGCTTCTTCCCACTCATCGAGAACTAGGTCATTTTCTTGTTGGGCGGTTTCAAATTCCTCATGTAGTGTCATTAGATCAGAAACATCACCAGATTCATTGGCTTGAATCATTTTATTTTCAAGCTCACTGATTTTTGTTTCTAATGATTCAATTCGATATTCAAATTGTTCAATATTTTTGAGAAGTTGACGATGTTCTTTTTGTAATTCCTTTTGTGCTTGATAAGATAATTGGTTATTTTGTTTATTAGTTGGGGAGTCATTTGTTTTTTCTGATTCTTTTAATGATTCTATTTGCTCAATTTCAGCTTTCTTTTCAATATAATAATCATAATCGCCATAATATAAATTTGAATGCGTGGGTGTAATCTCTAAAACTTTTGTTGCAATACGATTAATGAAATAACGATCATGAGAGACGAAGAAAATTGTGCCATCGAAGTCGATTAGCGCATCTTCCAAGACTTCTTTGCTATCGATATCTAGATGGTTTGTCGGCTCATCAAGTAAGAGCGTATTGTCATGTTTTGTTGCTAATAAAGCTAAACTCAAACGTGCCTTTTCTCCCCCGCTTAAAAGTGATACTTTTTTCTCAACGGCATCACCAGAAAAAAGAAATGAACCTAATATACTGCGTACTACCCATTCATCTGTAGTATCGTGCGCACGCCACAGTGTTTCTAGGACCGTCAAGTTTGGATCTAATAGGTTAATATTTTGATCATAATAACCAATATCAACATTAGTTCCTTGAATAATTTCGCCGGATTTTGGTGGGATTTGTTGTATTAAGGTTTTTAATAAAGTTGTTTTTCCTATCCCATTAGGACCTACTACTGCGATTGCTTCTTGGCGCCTTAAATCAAAATTGATATTGTCTGCGATTACTTCACTATCAGGATAACCGATACCCAACTGAATGGCTTCGAGCACACGATCCCCACTTTTTCTAGCAGCACTAAAAGACATTCGAGGTGATTTAGTGTCTTGTTTTGGTTTTTCGATGCGTTCCATTTTTTCTAACTGTTTACGGCGTGATTGTGCGCGTTTGGTTGTTGAGGCTCGAACAATATTTCGCTGGATGAAAGTTTCTAATTTTTCAATTTTATCTTGTTGTTTTTCATAAGCTTGAATTTCTTGTTCTAAGCGTGCGGCTTTTTCAGTTAAATAATAATCATAATTTCCTTTGTAAATATGTGAAGTTTGATGCCGCAATTCAATGACTTGATTTGCTACTTTATTTAAAAAATAACGGTCGTGGGAAACAATCAGCAATGCTCCACGATAATTTTGTAAATAACCTTCTAGCCATTGTAATGTCGTCATATCCAAATGATTTGTGGGCTCATCCAAAATGAGTAAATCATGTTGCATTAATAAAATTTGCGCCAATGCCAGACGCGTTTTTTGTCCTCCGGAAAGCGACTGAATTGGTCGATCATAATCTGATTCATAAAAACCAAAGCCATGAAGGACCGTTCGAATCTCTGATTCAATGCCATATGCATTACGTTGAGCCAAAGTCTCTTGCAATATATCATATTGCCTGATCGCTTGTTGATATTCCTTAGTATCAGGGGAGTCGGCTAAATCGGCAACTCGTTGTGCAACTGTTTCGAGTTCTGTACGTTTTTCTAAGGTGTCTTCAAAGACGCTAAGCATTTCTTCCCAAATAGTTAAAGTTGAGTTCGTTGTGACATGCTGTTCTAAGTATCCTATACTGATGTCTTTAGCACGTGTAATTTCTCCATGGGTAAGGGGCTCTTCGCCAAGAATTTGTTTAATGAGTGTTGATTTACCGACACCATTTCGTCCAACTAAAGCGATGCGATCCTGTGATTGAATATTAAAAGAGACATCGTCATAAAGTTTTTCGTCAGCAAAATAGCGTGCGACATTATTTAATTGTAATAGTATCATGTTAACCTCCTTCAATATACCTTGTTATTATAACACGAGTCATTTGGTATCGGTAGAGAATGTGAAATAGTAACACAGTACAATGTATTAAATTAAGGTCATTATCATGTTTTTTTAGGATAAGCTAGTAAAGTTTGTGAAAAGGTTGTATAATATTTTCGTATACCTTAGTAAAGGAGGGATAATACATGAATAATGAAATACCTCGTGCTACAGCACTCAGACTACCGATTTATCATCGCTATTTGCGCTTTTTGCAAAATGCAGGAAAAAAACGTATTTCTTCTACTGAATTGAGTGAAGCGGTCAAAGTAGATAGTGCGACTATCCGTCGTGATTTTTCTTATTTTGGCGCACTCGGAAAAAGAGGATATGGCTATGATGTTGACTATTTAACAGATTTCTTTGCTAAAATTTTAAATCATGATCGTTTAACGACTGTTGGATTGATTGGTGTTGGTAATTTAGGCTCTGCCTTACTTAATTATAATTTTAGAAAAAATCATAATATCCGAATTGGAGCGGCATTTGATGTTGACCCTGAACTTGTTGGAACAGTATTTGTTGGTGTTCCGGTGTATTCAATGGACGAATTAGAAAAACAAATTAAAGATCAACAAATCGAAATAATTATATTAACAGTACCTGATCAATTTGCAGATGAAATTGTGGATCGCTTAATTGAAGTAGGCATCCGCGGTATTTTAAACTTTACACCATTGCGTTTTAATGTTCCAAATGATGTTTTAGTGCAAAATGTTGATTTAACTAATGAACTACAAACACTTATTTATTTTATAGATAATGATTTTACTACATAATACCAATGTTTCAATGCCTAGCATTGAAACATTTTTTTGTATTTAAAATTATATAATATGAGCGAATTAAACTTTTTAAGCAAAAGACTTGCATTCTTGACTAATATAGACTATTATAAAATATATAGTTAGCACTCACTCGATAAGAGTGCTAATAATTAGTTTATTAATAATCATGGAGGGAATTATTGATGATTGAACCTTTAGGAAAACGAGTTGTAATTCAAATTGCAGAAACTGAACAAGTGACAGAAAGTGGTTTTATCTTACCTAATTCAGCCCAAGAAAAAGAACAATTCGGTGAAATTGTTGCTGTAGGTCCAGATATTGAAGATAAAGATAATGTTAAAGTAGGCGATAAAGTTTACTTTAAGAATTATAGTGGAACAGAAGTAGAACATAAAGGAACAGAATACTTAATTATTGAACATAAAGATTTATTAGCTAAAATCAGTCAATAATAAGAAGAACGAATCAAAGGAGAGAAGATAATTTATGGCAAAAGATATTAAATTTTCTGGTGACGCTCGCGCAGCTTTATTACGTGGCGTTGATAAATTAGCAGATACAGTAAAGACAACGATTGGTCCTAAAGGGCGCAATGTTGTATTAGATTCAGAATATGGTTCACCAACAATTACAAATGACGGTGTAACAATTGCTCGTGAAATCCAATTAGAAGATCGTTATGAAAATATGGGAGCTCAATTAGTTTTAGAAGCTGCTTCTAAAACGAATGATGTAGCAGGAGATGGAACAACGACAGCTACTTTACTTACACAAAGCATCGTACGTGAAGGAATGAAAAATCTTTCTGCAGGTGCTAATCCAGTTGGTATCCGTCGTGGAATTGACCAAGCAACTCAAAAAGCAGTTGAAGGGTTAAGAGAACAAGCTCAAAAAGTTGATAGTAAAGAAGCAATCGCACAAGTTGCATCTGTATCATCTGGATCTGTTGAAGTCGGACAATTAATCGCCGATGCAATGGAAAAAGTAGGTGAAGATGGTGTTATTACCTTAGAAGATTCACAATCAATTGAAACAGACTTGTCTGTTGTTGAAGGTATGCAATTTGATCGTGGTTACTTATCTCAATATATGGTAACTGATAGTGAAAAAATGGTTGCAGAATTAGACAACCCACTTATCTTAATTACAGATCGCAAAATCTCAAACATTCAAGATATTCTTTCATTATTAGAAAATGTTATGCAATCAGGTCGTCCAATATTAATTATTGCTGAAGACGTTGATGGTGAAGCATTACCAAACTTAATTCTTAATAAATTACGCGGAACATTAAATTTTGTGGCTGTTAAAGCGCCTGGATTTGGTGATCGCCGTAAAGCAATGTTAGAAGATATCGCAATTTTAACAGGTGCTACTGTTATTAGTGAAGAATTAGGATTTGAATTGAGTGACGCAACACCAGAACATTTAGGTTCAGCAGGTAAAGTAACCGTTACAAAAGACGAAACAACGATTGTTGAAGGTAATGGAGACAAAGAAGCCATTAAAAATCGTGTACAATTAATTCGTGCACAAGCTGAAGATACTACAAGTGAATTTGACCGCGAAAAATTACAAGAACGCTTAGCTAAATTAGCTGGTGGGGTAGCTGTTATTCGTGTCGGAGCAGCAACAGAAACTGAACAAAAAGAACGTAAATTACGTATCGAAGATGCTTTAAATGCTACTCGTGCAGCAGTAGAAGAAGGAATTGTAGCAGGTGGTGGAACAGCACTTGTTAATGTTCAAAAATCAGTGATGGAATTAGTGGATTCCCTTGAAGGTGATGAAGCAACTGGTGCTGCAATTGTAGCACGTGCTTTAGAAGAACCAGTACGCCAAATTGCTGAAAATGCTGGTAAAGAAGGTTCAGTGATTGTTAATCAATTGCAAAATTCAGATGAAGGTCAAGGTTATAATGCCGAAACTGGCCAATTTGAAGATATGATTAAATCAGGAATTGTTGATCCAACAAAAGTAACGCGTTCAGCATTACAAAATGCGGCATCCGTGGCGGCATTATTGTTGACAACTGAAGCGGTAGTCGCTAATCTTCCAGAACCTGAAGCAGATTCAGCTGGACAAATGAATCCTGGCGGAATGGGTATGATGTAATTTCTAAGAAGAAATTCTTAATTTAAAAAGACGTAAGAAATTTTTTGGGAGGCACATATTGTGCCTTCTTTTTTTGCTTAGAAATAAATTATATAGACAGATGACTGATCATATATCTACCATTTTATGTTTCCATTAGGCTAATATTAAAAAATATGGTAAAATTTATTTAAATCAGGGGGTGGAAACGATGACATTGAATTTACAATTCAAAGAAATTAGTTATAGTTGTCATGATTATCATGATCGTGATGAAGGCGTTCCAATACATTTAGAGAATTACGTCTTTGAAGTTCAAGGAAATGGCACACAGGGGATGGCCTATAGTCATCACATTCGATATGAGTTTGATCCAGATGTTCAAGGAAACACTCCTGTTCTATTTAGAGGTTTTCTTCATTTTGTAGGAACATTTAACAATTATGAAGGAAGTTTTTTAGCACAAGAAGATGGTGTCTGCAATCCAAGTGGACGTCAGATCCGGGGAAGAATTGTAGATTGTACGGATGAATTAATTACAATGACGGGTAGTTATGAGTATGCTTTTCAACCAACTGACAAGCATCGACAATTAACATCATCAAATCAATCGACTATTTCACAAGGTAATTTTAATGATGCCATTTCAGTGGTATTTGAAGTCGAAATGTAATCTATCCTTAAATATATTTAAGAACCGCAAATGATTTACTCATTTGTGGTATTTTTATTAGTGC
>JBHWOV010000132.1:0-9747 GCA_043424535.1 Aerococcaceae bacterium | reverse complement strand
ATAAATACACGTCCATAATTAATGCGTCGATCATAATATTTAGATGGAAAGAAAAATCCTGATACGATTGTCCCGATAAAGAAAAAAATCGCTAATATCAATAATTTTATCATTTGCCAATAGTCACCTTCAATAAATTCGAGGGCGGCATTCGTTAATGAACCAGTATGTCCAGCTAACATTTGTGAAAAAATTAAAATTGCCATGACATTAAGATAGCCGGCGAGAAAACGAAGCATATAAACACTACGCGCAAACTTTTGATCTGACTCCTTCAATTAAATTCCTCCTTTTGTCTCTCATTATGCGTACACTATTTTTTAGCAATATTGTTAATAAAAAAAGACATTGTTATGCAATATATTGCATAACAAATGTCCTCTTCATTGATTCAATTTATTAGACATTTGGGATAAATAAATGACCATTCGTTAGTGCCATTACCGCTTTTATCGAGTGCATCCGATTCTCTGCTTGTTGGAACTGACGTCCATGTTCACTGCGGAAAATTTCATCGGTCACTTCCATTTCTTCAATATCAAATTGTTTAGAAACATATTGGCTAAATTCTGTATTTGTATCATGGAATGCTGGTAGACAATGCAATAAGACCCAATCCCCTTGAATCTGATCGGTAAGTTGGCGATTAATTTGATAAGGCTCAAGTAAACGTAAACGATCTTGAACTTTATCTTCTTCTCCCATCGATACCCAAACATCTGTATAAAGTGCATCCGCTTCAATCACAGCCTGTTGAATATCAGAAGTAATAATCGGTTCTGCACCCGTTTTTTCACTATACTCTTTCGCTAAATCGATGACTGATTGATCGGGGAAGAGACGTTGTGGTGAAGCGATAGTAATATTCACACCGAGCATCGAGCCAGTGATTAACAATGAACGTGCTATATTATTGCGACCATCGCCACAATAAACTAAATTCAGTCCTCGTAATCTACCGAATTCTTCCTTTAATGTCATAAAGTCAGCAATCATTTGCGTAGGATGCCATTGATTCGATAAACCATTCCAAACAGGAACATTCGCATATTTTGCTAATTCTTCGACGACATCTTGTTCATAGCCACGATATTCAATGCCATCAAACATGGACCCTAGTACACGAGCTGTATCTTGAACAGATTCTTTATTTCCTAGTTGAATATCATCAGTACCCAAGTATTCAGGTCTAGCACCTAAATCATTTGCCGCAACGGTAAAGGCTGCTCGTGTTCTCGTTGATGACTTCTCGAATAATAAACAAATATTTTGTCCCTTAAGGTATTCATGTGGAATTCCCTTTTTCTTTAATTGTTTTAAATGAATACTGAAATCAATAATATAAGCTAATTCTTCGGATGTGAAATCAATTTCTTTAACAAAATTTCTTCCTTGAAAAATATTATTCATCTATCATACTCCTTAATCTCAATTTATATCTTGTCTATCCTCTACTATTATAACGGTTGTAAACTGCCAATAAGCGCTTGAGCAGACTCTGGTGGATCTTGAAGAATTTGACGGGCTTTATTCATATCCACTTTTAAATTATAAGTCAAAACTCCTGAAGGTTTGCCCTCAGATAAATAATAAACGATGTACCCGTCATCGATTTGTTCAATAATTTCATCGTCTCGGTTTCGACTCATCTCACCGACTCCTTCAATAGATATATCTAAAACATCGGTATATGAGAGAGGAGCTCCGAAGTCAAATGTTTCTTTTGCTCCAGTCATATTTCTTCCTGCAACTTGACCAGATTTTTCTGCTTGATCTTCATGTTCAAATCGATTTCTTCCGATAATAACATCTTCATAATTTAAGACATCTCCAGCAACATAAATCGACGAATCTGAAGATTGTAAATATTCATTTGCGATGACACCATTTCCAACCTCAAGACCTGCCTGTTCTGCAATGTCAATATTAGGTTCGACCCCTATCCCTAGCACGAGAAAGTCGCCTTCAAATTCACGGCCATCTTCTAATGTTAAAGTAACATTTTGATCGTCAACTTGGTAATGATCCGCATAAGCTTCTGCAATCAATGTCACTCCAGCATCCGCAAAACTTTGCTGAAATTTTTTCGCTAATGGCGATGGTAATCTTTTCTCATTCAAAATTTCATCAGGATAAATCAGTGTGGCATCCACACCATTAATTTGTAATCCTGCTGCTAATTCTGCACCGATCCAGCCTCCACCAACAATCAATGCTTTGCTGTCTTTTTTTGCAAGTTTACGTAATCGACGATAATCTTCGAATGTACGAATTGCCAATACGCGTTCACTTTCTGGTCCTTCAATCCATTTTGGATCACAGCCTAAAGTGTATAATAATTTATCATAAGTATATTGTGTATCATGATTAACAACGACTGTTTTTTCTTGTGGATGAATAGCCGTCACTTCTGCATCTATTAAATAATCAATGCCTTCATCGTCTAAAAATCCATAGTAAACACTCTCTTCTGGATAATCGACAACAGTCCAAAGTTCTTTCGTCAATGGAGGACGGTGATAAGGTTTGTCTTTTTCTCTTGTGACAATGAGTACCGTCCCCTCAGGGTCATGTTGGCGTATTTCCATTACCGCATTCGCGCCAGCCATCCCTCCACCTAGAATCATATAATCATAAGAATGTGACATCTTTTATTCCCCCAAATAATATTTGCATGTTATACATATATTACCAAAAATTATAGAATATGTATGTTAAAGTGCTGTCTTATCCTTATTCAATATATAGACAAAAAAAGATGAACAAAATCTGTTCATCATTGAATTATTATTTGCGTTTTATCGCTGATTTTTTTCGAATTAATTTTCTATTGGGAGCTAATTTACTCATTTGATTGATCGAAGGTTCTAGATCAAATCGAAATAGTACTTTCATTAACCAAATAAGAAATGCATAGACAATCATTGGGATAATACAATTGACAATAATCAACATTGCTGCGGTATCAATCAGATTATTAAATGTGGTCTTTGTTTGTTCAACTAGATTATTCGCTGAAGCAGTCACATTACCAACGGCATCATTGGCAAATTCATTCAGATTATCGATACCTGAATTAAATGCTTCACCTGCCCGCTCGAAGATGTTTTGATTACTGTCTTGATTTGCTTCCTGATTGGCCTCTGTATTTTGCGATTCACTTTCAGCCGCTTCACTTGCCTCTGCTTGTGTTTCCTCTGATTGGTTAATCGTTGTTTGAATTTGTTCCTGATAAGTTTCTTCCATTTGAGAAGTAATAAAGATTGTCGTTGGAACAATTAAAATGGTTGCCAACGCAAAGATCGTAATGTTTTTACCGATTCTCTTAAATTTAAATAATTTTGTCGGATCAAATCCTATATATTCAAGTATATTGGCTATTACATTTGAACCAATCCCTAATGGAATCACATAGCGCAATAATACACCCGTAAATGATAGGAATACATAGCGCTGTAACCAGATGCCTCCAAAGACAAGTAATAAATAATCCGCTATCCCAGCAATATTTTCCGCCAATGGCGATGCCATATCGCCAGGCAAAGCTGAAATAAGTGTTGAAGTGAGCGTGGAAATACTTAAAATTGCTAAAACGGAATTCTTCATTTCATCTAAATGGACCTCAACATATTCAGTCAAACCAAATAATCCATCTTTTGTCGACAACCAAATAAAAAATATAATCAATAAAATGCCGATTATGACTTTAATATGATATTTATTTTGTTCGTATCTTTCTCCTAATAGAATAGGTTTATCTGACATTGTGAGCCCCTCCTTAACAATAATAGAAGTCAATACATCTATCTCTCTAATTCATAGATGTATTTTAGACAAATCTTTTCTTCAAGTCAAAAATTAATGAGTCATTAATACAAACTCCATCTAAAGCCTTATATCTGTCACTATTTGTTCCAAACACAAAAACACCACTATCTCATTTTGTGATAGTGGTGTCTTCACTGCAAAATATTTTTAAATATTAGTATTTTTCGATTGCTTGTACAATCTGTTGAATCAATGCTTCGTCAGTAAGTCCTGTAATTTCCTGAACTGCTTCTTCTGCTGACTTTTCTTTTAGAATGGATTGCAATTCAACTGCTTGAGGATCATTTGCATCGTCATAATGGAAAATCATCCCTACAGTATCAATCAGGGCATCAATGTCCAAATCCCGTTCATAGGCTTCACGTATTGGGCGAATGAAACGTTCATCATAACCTAATTTACGAATCGGTGTTCTCGCTACACGCGTCACATCGTCGGAAATATGCTCATTTTGAAAGCGCCCGATAATTTTTTTAATATATTCTTGATGCGCTTCATGCTCAAATCCCCATTTGGATTCTAATAATTTCCCCGTTTCATTCAATACATTACTTAATTGATTTAAGATTTTTTCATCTTCCATTGCTTGGTCAATCGTTTCATAATTATGATAATAACCTGTATAAGCAACAGTTGCATGACCTGTGTTAACAGAAAATAGTTTTCTTTCGATATAAGGCTCTAGATCCTCTACATAAAGAACACCTTCTAATTTTAGTTCTGGATTCTTCATTTGCGTTTCATCAACAACCCATTCACTGAAAGGTTCCACTGATACGAATAAAGGATCTTCATGTGATTGCATCGGCACAATACGATCGACAGCAGCATTTGGGAATCCGATATAGCGTTCTAAATAAGCTTTCCCGTCACTATTTAAATGCTTGAGAATTTCTTCTTTAAAATATTGCGAGCCGCCAATCATATTCTCACAAGCAATAATATCAATCGATTGAGTTAGCCCTTGATCTTGACGTGCTAAAATTCCTTCGGCAACTAGTTGCGCAATATGAGGCAATACATTAGGACCTATCGCGGTAGTGATTAAATCTGCGCCTACAATCGCTTCGATGACTGAACGTTCGTCATCACCATTATTAATGCCAGTGACATTGCTAATGTGAATGCGTTTTTGATCCTTATCAGCAAGTTCAATGTCATAGGAATGTCTTTCTTGTAGTGCAGTAATAACGGCTGCATTCATATCAACAAAAGTAACCGCAATTTCATTATTAAATAGCACTTCGCCAATAAAACCAAGTCCAATATTTCCTGCACCAAAGTGTACTGCTTGCATTAAATATCAACCTCCTCAAGTAATTGTATAATCTCTTCCGGACTATCAGCATTTACTAAACGAACGACATTTGCTACTTCCGAACAGAACACTGCGATTTGAGATAATACCTCAAGATGCTCATTACCAACCCCTGCTAGACCAAAAATCATCATTGCCATTTTTTCCTGATCCTCATCTGGCGCAAAATCAACACCATGAGGTACTTGCAAGATTGAAATGGCAGTCTTTTTCACCATAGTTTTCGCTTCATCTGTACCATGGGGAATAGCGACGAAATTGCCCATATGTGTTGTCACAATATTTTCTCGGTCTAACATCGCATCAATATATCCTTCATCCACTGCTCCAGCTTGAACTAATAATTCGCCGGCTTTGCGAATAGCTTCTTCTTTAGTTTGGAAGGATTGATTAGTTAAGATTGCTTCTTTTTGTAATCTCATTACGATTCCTCCTTTTGTTCAATATAATACTTAATTTCTTCAATAAAAATTTGACTCATCAATTCTTGAATCGTCTGTTGATCGCCAACTTCATACAAATGGCTATATAAATCATTCTCAATTAATGAACGACTGATCGCACCTAAAATATTATTCATTGTCTCATCCATAGGATTAGGAGCTAATAACAATAAAACGCGTTGCAATGGAATGATTTCACCATCCATCGCCTGAATATTTAACTCACTTTTCAAATCAAAGACACCAAAATATGGTTGTAAAACATATTCAGTTGAAGCATGAAATAATCCCATAGATGTTTGCGGCAATCCAACAGGCGATAATTGCGCTCTATCTAAAACAATTTGCGAAACTTTTTCCTTGTTTTCCGTAATATCATCAGACACTATTTGCATTGCTTGACGAATCACTTGTTGAATATCGTTCTCATTATATAAAGAATAAATTTTTAAATGTTCCACTAATTGTTTAGAAAGTGTCGTTATATTTTCTAATTGAGTAAGTGTCAATAATTTATTTTCAACTAGTAGTTCATTCTGAGCTTCTCTAAATGTTGTTTTTGTTTTAATTTTTTCGCTAACCAATTGCTGAATCTTTTCTAATTCTGTCATCTTTAATAAAGGCGAAATAATTAAATAATCCTGTTCGAACTGATCTAGATAAACAGTCGATAAAATCAAATCAAAGCCGTCAAAATTTAAACGTGGCAAGTCAGATATTTTAGCACTTTGAATGACTGAGATTTCAGGGATATTTTGTTTTAAACGACTTTCCAATATTCTAGACGTCCCAATCCCGCTCGAACAAATCACCAATACTGTTACTCTTTTTTGAGGTTGGGGATTACGTTCTAATGACGTCGCAAAATGCAGTACAAAATAAGTCAACTCATCTTGTGAAATTGTCTGAATTTGAAAAATATCCTTAAAACGATGCTCCACCACTTTATATAATTCAGGATATTTTAATCTCATATCTTCCAATACTGTAAAAGATTGTTTGCCGATTAAATTTATTGGCCGTCTAAGAGCTGCCTGCATATGAGTAAATAAATCATCAAATAATTGAGCATCTTGACGATAATCATTGCCGGTGTCTTTACTAACAGCACGAATAAATTCTTTCACTTGATACACAAGTTCGCTATCAAAATCTTGATGGAATATTGTCAATGATTCTTTATAATTAACTCCTGCTAATAATAAAGCAAGATAGTGTCGCGCATGGATTGAAAAAGGATAGTTCAATTCTTTACTCAATGCTGCAGTAATTTGATGAGATAAATGAATGATATGTTGATCGATTCGTTTTATACCATTCACAGCGTCCATCTCTTCATCCATGCTTAGACGATCTAATAAAATCGTCGTTCCAATAATAACCCGCATTAATTGTGTATCTGATATCTTTTCAATCACATTAACGACCTGCTGTTGAATAACTTGAGAAGCGACTAATAAATGATGTTGATTCAACAGATGTAAAATAGGTGGTGCTTTCATCTCTGTATGATTCACCTGAAGATGATCGATATACCTATAAAAAGTCATCTCACTAACACTATTATGAATCAACATCACTGCTAATTGTTGTCGCATAAACTCACTGCCTCGAACAAGCGTGCCGACACCTTTCTTTCTCTGAAGTGTCAAATTCTTTTGATTTAAAGACTCTTCTAATTTTTGCATATCTTGTTCAATTGTTGAGACGCTGACATTAAATTGATAAGCTAAAGCATCGGTCGTTAACGGGTCATTGGTATATAACAGTTGTAGCAATAAATGACGTTGACGTTCATCATTTGCTAATACTTGTCGCTCTTCTTGTGACAATAATTGGTTTAATTGCTCTAATTGACTAGAGTCGGTAATAACTAAAGTATATCCTTTACCACGTTGGTGTTGAATCTCTATGTCCAATGTATTTAAACTCGTCTTCAATGCATTAAGTTCACGATACACTGTTCTTCGACTAACCTCCAAGACCTGTTCAAGACGCTTAACAGATACAGCATCTGGATGGGATTGAAGTAAAACTTTAAGCATCCTTTGTTCTCGGTGATTAAAGTCCAATCCGCTCACTCCTTTATCGCACTTGATTCAATTAATTCTTTAGCTGATCGATAATGACTTGATAATTCGATTCATCGAGTAAATCATTTAATAACATTGTCTGATTGCTTGACGATACATTGTCCACTAACGATGCTTTTTCACTGTCAACAATTAGTAAAGTATTGTTCAATGTGCTAATCATTTGTTTAGAGACCGCTTCAATTGACATATCCAAACCTTCTTTTTGGAATTGATTACGTAAATTTGATGCCGCCATTGTTGTTGCGCCCACTTTATCATCATAAACAAAACGGATCGCTTCAATATTATCCATGACTAAAGTATCCGTTTCGGACGCTTCTAGCGTACCTTCATCGGCAGATTCAGTAACTGGTGCTGTCGTATCTACTGCTGATACGTCAGGCAATGTTTCTGATTTTTGAGCCATTTCAGCTAAAATTTCGTCATAGCGATCGCCATCCAAGAAATTCTCTACAGAAATGTGTGTTGAGCTTGGTGCTTGACGTCGAGCTCGAGGAGTTAATTCCTCTTGCGTAATAACAAGTGTTTTAGCGTCGTCGACTAAATTATTAATCGCTGAATTCGTGATGCCTTTATCTAAACCAATTTGTTTTGCTTTTTTACGTAATAATGAAGCTCCCATCGCACTTGAACCCATTCCAGCATCACATGCGAAGATGATTCGATCAATTTCTTCTGCTGTTGGCACTTCATCCGATAATTCTTCAACATCTAAATCTGTTGTTTGTCCTTTAGACTCTGCTTTGGCACGTTGGCTTGCTGCTTGTTGTTCTTCTAAACTTTTCTCATCTTGACCACTGAATCGTAAAATAAGTGCTGCAACGACAAATGATACTGCTGCTGCTGCTATGACACCGGCTAAAACACCTAAGTGATCACCACGTGCTGTAACTCCTAAAATAGCTAAAATAGATCCTGGTGAAGCAGGTCCTGTCAATCCAACACTAAATAAGTTTAGAACGAAAGTCCCTGTAATACCTCCCGCGATAACTGCTAAAATTAATAGCGGATTCGTCATCACATATGGGAAGTAAATCTCATGAATACCTCCAATGAAGTGAATCAACATCGCGCCCCATGATGATCCTTTTGCTGAACCACGTCCAAAGATTGCAAATGCTAAAAGCACACCTAATCCTGGACCAGGGTTGGCTTCCAATAGGAATAGTATTGATTTACCAACTTCTGAAACTTGTAAATTACCTAAAGGTGTTAAAATACCATGATTGATTGCGTTATTCAAGAATAGAATCTTCGCAGGCTCAATTAAGATATTCGTTAGTGGTAATGCACCCCAAGAGATAATTTGTTCAACCCCTAATGCCATCCAATTTGTTAATGTTGTTACCATCGGTCCTACCGCAAAGAATCCAATAATTGCAAGAATAAAACCGATAATCCCACTTGAGAAGTTATTAACTAACATTTCAAATCCAGATGGAATCTTATCTTGGAAGATCTCATCAAATTTCTTAATGACCCATCCTGCAAAAGGTCCCATCATCATCGCACCAATGAACATCGGCACGTCCGATCCAGCAATAACCCCCATCGTTGCAATCGCACCAATGACTGCACCACGTTGACCATATACTAAATTCCCACCAGAATAGGCAATAAGTAATGGCAACAGATACGTTTGCATCGTTCCTGTAATAACATTGAGCTCCTCATTTGGTAAATACCCTGTTGGGATGAACAATGCGGCGAAAAGGCCCCATGCGATAAATGCACCGATATTCGGCATGACCATACTACTTAACTGACTTCCTAACTTCTGCACAGAAGCTTTCAGTCCAGACTTGTTTTCTGACATTTCATTTCCTCCTTTTATTATGTCTTTATTAGAAGTTTACTACAACTGTTTCCGTTTTCAATCAAATCTTCTACCAACTTTGGCACAATACTATGTGCCAATTATTTGTGAAAAATTTATTGTGAGTAGCAATTCAGAAAGGGCTTTATTTAGTCTCCTAAACCTATCAGATGGGTAAATCTGCTATTTGATAGGTTAAAACTTCATGAGCTTAACAAATGCTTACCAATGTCATTAACAAAGATG
>JBHWOV010000131.1:0-4783 GCA_043424535.1 Aerococcaceae bacterium | reverse complement strand
TTAAATAGTAACGATTACTATTTAAAATGAAAGAGGTATAACATGAAGAAACAATTATTATTACTTTCCAGCTTTGCTTTACTCAGCTCATTTGCTCCCCTTAATACAATGGTTGTGAATGCTGAATCAAATGAAGCAAGTTCTCATCAACATGATCATGAACATAAACATGACCATGAGCACGATCACGAGCATGACCATGAACACGATCATAATCACGATCACCATCATCATGAAAAGAAACCGCATCAAGAAGGAATTTTCGAAGATGAAGAAGTAAAAGACCGTGAATTATCTGATTGGGAAGGACAATGGCAGTCTGTCTTCCCCTATTTAGAAGACGGTACTCTAGATGATGTAATGAAACATAAAGCAGAATCTGGTGACATGACTGCTGAAGAATATAAAGATTATTATACGACAGGTTACCAAACAGATGTTGATCATATAGAAATCAAAGATGATACCATTCAATTCACTCGTGGTGATGAAACAGTATCTGGAAAATATCAATATGACGGCTACAAAATTCTTACTTATGAATCCGGTAAAAAAGGTGTTCGTTATCTCTTCACCAAAGTAGATGGCGATGAAGAAGCACCTAAAACTGTCCAATTCTCAGATCATGAAATTGCGCCGACTAAAGTAGGACATTACCATATTTACTTTGGAGATCAATCTCATGAAGAAATGTTAGAAGAAATGGATCATTGGCCAACTTATTATCCAGCGGATATGAATGGCGAAGAAATCAAAGAAGAAATGTTACATCATTAATATAGCGACACAAAAAGCCAGTACTCCACATGGAGTGCTGGCTTTAATTTATTTATTGAACAATCCGTCTGTAAATTTTTTTAACACCATATAATATAAACTTTTGCGTTTTTACATGTTAGCAATTGTTATTACTTTATCTTTAAATCACCTTTTAACACCTCATTTTTATTCCCTCATTTGCAACCATATTTTTCTTATTCGCAACCACTCATAACACAATTGCCAACAAAAATTGATAGCTTGCTACTTAGGATTTTTATATACTAAGGATGTAATAAAGGCTTAGCGATAAAGGAGGAAAATGAAATGATTTTAGGAGATAAAATTTTAATGCTACGCAAACAAAATGGTTGGTCCCAAGAGGATCTAGCAGAGTTAATTCAAGTGTCACGACAGTCCGTTTCAAAATGGGAAGCAGGTCAATCTATTCCTGATATGACGCGCATCATTGCATTGTCACAAATTTTTGGCGTTTCCGCTGACTTTCTCATTAAAGATGAATACGACACGGATCCACACACAGATGTCATTGAGATTGATCAATTCGATGAAGGTGCGATGATTTCAGTAGAAGAAGCACAGGCGTTCTTGTCAGCCAAAAATGCGACGCAAATACCTTTTAGTCAAGCTGTCCGTCTCTGTATCTATTCACCGATTCTATTATTCTTATTGCTTGGTCTATCGCACACAAATTATTTTTCATATTCTGAAGAATTAGCCATTGCAATCGGTGTTCCATTATTGCTCATCATTGTTGCATTCGCAGTCTATCAATTTATTCATATTGAACAACGATTAGAACCTTTTAAATATATCGAGTCTGAACCCGTCACAATGGAATATGGTGTTGAAGGAATCGTTCGAAATCGTAAAGAACAGTACAATCCACATTACTCAAAACACATCGCCATCGGCACATTACTATGTATTATCAGCCCTATTCCATTGATCAGTGTCAGCATGCTTTTCGAAGATCAAGAATCACTCTCTTATTTTAGCTTAATCCTCTTCTTATTAATTGTTGGTGAAGGGGTCAGCAGAATTATACAAGCAGATATCATGCAAAATGGCTTTGATATGATTCTTGAAATCAATGACTATTCAAGAAGTAAAAAACAAGCTCAACATGTCGTTAATTCCGTCGCGGGAATTTACTGGGTGCTCGCGACAACCATCTATTTTATTTGGAGCTTCACACAAAATGCTTGGACGATTAGCTGGATTGTTTGGCCAATAGCCAGTATGTTGTTTGCCATTCTCACTATGATTATTGAGCTCTTCTTTGAATCGAAATCATCATGATGCCTTTTTTCTTAGTTCCATTTTTTGAATAATCCACCTTATTGTTTTAAAATTTATTGATAAAACAATAAAAATCCCTTAGCCGTGGTCTTAGGACAAGCCACAGCTAAGGGTATTTGTTTGTTCAACAATAATTAATAATTATTGTTTATTTTATAAATCTTCAATACGTTGACGACCTTGTTGATCTTTGACCCACGCTTCAGCATCTTCAAATGCTTCACGCGTTGAGGCTAATAAGGTGTCTTGTTCTGCATAAATATGGGAGTCTTCTCCCAATTCCAACTTACCAGAAGCTTCTAATAAAGCCATTTGTTCTGGCGCTAAACCGGATAGATATAATTTACCACCATTTTCTTCTAATTCATCTGCGTACCGGTCGAAGACATCAATAAGCGTGGCACCCATTTGATTAGAATTACGCATACGGATGATGACCACCGGACGCTCAGCGTCGCCTACTTTTGGTAATTTCTCTTCGAGCGTTTTAGCCCCCGCAAAGAATAAATTACCTTCAACAGTAATTACCATAGGATCATTACTTGGAATGAACTCTGGCATGGTAGCAACTTTAAATTGGCCATCTTCAGTTTGAACTAAATGTGTCACATCGATGTCATTGGCTGAAACTACAAAGTTAAAGATAATTGAGAGAATAATACCCACAGCTAAGGCGACAGGAATAGAAAAGAAAATCACACATAAGAGTGTCACAATAAAGCCAACACGTGCTGACCAACCAGATTTCATAATTGAAACCATATCATTCACATTCACAGCACCTAAACCAGCCATAATGATTAAAGCTGTTAAAGCAGGCATCGGAACTTGTTCGATATAATTCGGTAAGAAAAGGATAATAATAATCATCCATAATCCGGTTAATATAGAAGACAAACGCGAACGAGCGCCTAAGGTAACATTCAGTGCAGTTGAACCTATCGATGATCCAACAGGTAATCCTGCGAATAAACCGGATGCAATATTCGCGCCACCTTGAGCGATCATATCACGCGATGCACTAATCGGTGACTCATCAGGATTTTCTGTCATTTGCGATACACCAATACCTTGAATCGCAATAATCGCTGCTAGTGAAAGACTAGACGGCAATAATTGTCCAATCATCCCAAAATCAGGCAATACTAAATTTGGTAAGCCTTGTGGAATGGTTGAAATATCTAAAACAATTTGCATATTCAAACCAGTAAAATAAACCAATAATGACGCAATCACCAAACTAATGGCAGATGCAAATAATTTGAGTTTTGTCTTTTGAAAAACAACAATCATGGCTAATGTCAATACGGAAATAAATACTGCTGCCCAATTCCACTGACCAATATTCACAATAGTATTAATGAGTGAAGTGAAGGCATTCGAACCACTGGCGGTGTATCCTACTAAATCAGGGATAGAATTTAATATTAATAAAATCCCTACTCCATACAAGAATCCGCGCATTACCGGATAAGAAATATATTTCATTAATCGACCGAGCTTTAATACTCCGAATAATACAAGACAAAGTCCTGTCATCACAGACAATGTCGCTAATGCGGTAATGTGTTGGTCAGCAGGGATAGTTGACAGTGCTTGCCCGGTCGCAACTGCAGCCGCAACCGTTACCCCGATAATGGTTAGTTGCGAGCTTTGAAGTAAACCACCCACTGATGGCGCGAATATTGTCGCATATAATCCATGAATCGGATTCACTCCTGCCATAATCGCTGTTGCTAAGGCGTCTGGAACATTGGATACACCATTGACGATGGAAGCCACTACGTCAGCTACCCAGCCTTCTTTTTTTGGGGCTGTATCATTCAATCTTTCTGTTTGAGCTTTTTGGGCATCGGTAACCGAAACACCAACGAGCGCCGTGTCAGCAGCTCCGAGACCATCTGGATTTTCCAATGGTCTTTTATTATTTTCTGTCATTTCATCACCTATTCTTTTATTTTATTGTTAGCTATATTATACATGAATCGAAAATTTGTCCTTAAAATAAGCTTGCCTGCAAAATAATCATAAAAATACAGATTTCTTTTTAAAAAGAAATCTGCTCTTCAAATTCATTGATAAAAAATGCATTCCGATCGTTCAAGAAAAAATGATATAAAAAAATAAAATACAAATGCCTAAACCAATCATAAAAATTCCTTGCCACCTAGTACTTCTAATGTACATTTGAGATGGTTCTACATTTTTATACATTCTATTTATTTCTCTTTGAGCGGCCTTTTTAGGATTAGAGTATAAATAGCGCCCTCCCAAGATCATTATACTAGAGATAATTCCAAAAAATATCAAACTTCCCCAATGAAATTCTTGGCGATTTAATTGTTGTTGTTGTCTCGCTTCATCTATCAAATCCGTAACAAATGGTTGACTTAAAGGAAGCGATCCATCTTCTAAAACAACTTCATTATCACGGATTTTATAATTTACATCTTGTGATTCCTTTCTAAAACGAATAGTCTGCGTCAAAAAATTTACATTAGCTGTAATAGGAAATGAAAATTCTTCACTTATTTCTATTCCGTCAGCCTCTAAAAAATTCCTAACATCTTCATGATATCTCACGTCCCCACCTGTTTGCCTGTTTATGATACCTTTTAATAATTGACCATCATAAGTTTCATTCAATTCTGTTTCTGTTAATATCATCCTGATTTCAACACCCGGCCAAAATGATAACACG
>JBHWOV010000130.1:0-4987 GCA_043424535.1 Aerococcaceae bacterium | reverse complement strand
ACTGTTCTGTATGTTAAAATAAGATTAGATTATTTTTATAATATATTTAAGGAGGACAACAAATGTCAAAAAAACCAAATGTTGTTTTATTTTTTGTTGACGATTTAGGTATTGGTGACGTTTCTGCTTTTAATAAAGACGCACAATTCCAAACGAAAAACATTGATCGTCTTGCTGAAAAAGGAATGAAATTCACTGATTCTCATGCAACTTCAGCATTATGTACACCTTCACGTTACGGTCTACTTACAGGTCGTTACAATTGGCGTTCACGTCTAAAATCAATTGTAGCTCCTGGGGACTCATTACCATTAATTGAAAAAGATCGAAAAACGATCGCTCAATTATTAAAAGATCATGGTTATAATACTGCTGCTGTTGGAAAATGGCATCTCGGTTTAGAATGGACATTACGTGAGGATGGCCCGGACTATGAAACATATGGCCTTGAAAAAGATTATATCGAAGCAAAAAACCCAGAACATATTAAAGGACGTCCACATTTCGGTAATACAACAGCTGAACCATATATTCGTGGGTTAGATATTGATTATACGAAAGAAATTACTTTCGGACCAAATGAATTTGGGTTTGATTATGCTTATGTCACACCTGCATCTATTGACCAAGGACCATTTGTTATCGTTGAAAATAACAAAGTCATTGACATCCCAACCGTTTTAACTGGTAATCCACAAATATCACGTGTTAAATCTGATACTTGGCGTCAATGGGAGCCAGGCGTTGCATCACCTGAATCTTCTCCTTATCACTTACCTGATCAAATGCAAGCTAAAGCAATGGAAGTATTGGATGGATTCATCGAAGAAGACGAGCCATTCTTCTTATACTATCCAAATCACTTAGTACATGGTCCTATCGTTCCTAATGAGAAATTTAAAGGAACATCTGGCGTAGGTATTTATGGTGATTTCGTTCTACAACTTGATTCATATGTCGGTGAAGTAATCGATCGTTTAGAAGAAGCAAACGAATTTGATAATACAATCTTCATTTTCACTTCAGATAATGGGGTTTCATCAATCGCTGGTCTAGAAGATTTACGTGAACAAGGTCATGACTCATCAATGGGATATCGCGGACATAAGATGCATATTTATGAAGGTGGACACCGTGAACCAACCATTGTTTCTTATCCAGAAATGATTGAAGCTGGAACAGAATCTAATCATATGGTTTCACATAGTGACTTCTTCGCTACTTTAGCAGACTTATTAGGTACTGACCTTGATGATGATATGGCTGAAGACTCTTATTCTAATCTTCCTTTATGGCGTGGTGAAGATAAAGAAATCCGTCAAGACATTGTTTCTTCTGCAGGAAATGGTGCCTTTGCGATTCGTCGTGATTTCTGGAAATTAATTATGACTCCTGGCGATGGTATGGACTTCGATTACGACCGCAATGTGGATTCATATAAAGAAATTTTCCAGCCAGCTCAACTTTATGATTTACGTGATGACGTTGCTGAAACAACAAATGTGATTGATCAACATCCAGAGGTTGTTGAAGAATTATCTAAAGCACTTGAAGAATATATTCTTACAGGACGTTCAACTCCAGGTGAAGAGCAAGCTAACCAACCGGACCAACCAACAGGTGATTGGGAGCAATTAGCTTGGATGAGTAATTATGAAGAATATATTGAGAAATTAAATAAGGCGTATGCCGATGACAACCAATAATAAGATGATTAAGATTTCTGGCGGAACCTATCACATTGGTGATAATAGCAAGATAGGTTTCGACAGAGATAATGAAGGTCCTATTGTTGAAGTCAAAGTGCGCGACTTTTATATTGATGAAACAACTGTTACTAATGCTGATTTCCTCGAATTCTTTCAAGATACGGGATATGTTACTGAAGCGGAACGGTTTGGTTCATCGAATGTTTTTCATTTATTATTAGATGAAAATCAAAAAGAAAAATATCGTCCCACAGGCGGTACTGACTGGTGGTATGAAGTACCAAATGCTAGTTGGCACATGCCAGAAGGCGAGGGTTCTTCTATTAACGACCGAATGGATCATCCTGTGACACATGTTACTTGGAATGATGCAATGGCTTATGCTAGTTGGGCAGGCAAACGTCTCCCTACTGAAGCTGAATGGGAAATTGCAGCACGCGGTGGCAAAGAAGGCTTAGTTTATCCTTGGGGAGACACATTAACACCTGATGACCAATGGATGGCTAATACTTGGCAAGGTGATTTTCCTGAACAAAATTCAATGGATGATGGTTTTTTAGGAACTGCCCCTGCTGATGCCTTTCAACCGAATGGATATGGTTTATATCAAATGATTGGAAATGTATGGGAATGGTGTTTAAATAGTGGCCGTATCCCCCTCGATTATTTTGTCGAACATTCATCACTTGATATTCTCGTTGAAAATCATACTTATAGCGACCAGCAAAAAGCATTGCGCGGTGGATCATTCTTGTGTCACGAGTCTTACTGCAAGAGATATCGTAATGCAGGTCGTAACAGTAATACTGCTAATTCATCCACTTCCAATACAGGATTCCGTTGTGTTAAAGATGTTTTATAATTCAATCTAACATATAAAGATGACTTGATTTTTTCAAGTCATCTTTTTTAATTTACTATTCAGACTGTTTAAAGAGCTTCACGATAGCACTTGTTAGATCATTTTGCCATTGTGCAGTCGACACAAAAGGCATGTCATATTTTAAAATTTGATTATTTTCAAATAATTGTAACACAGCCTCTTCAGCATTCTCGAGTGTTTGAAGATATAACCAAATCCATGCTAAAACCATCCATGAAGGTGTACGCATGCCCCTCAAATGGATGCGTTTTGTAAAAATCCACTGTGGTAAGGAATCCAAAGCATATCCTTGACTATATAGAGTCTGCAATAGATTTGAATTTGCGTAAGATTTTTTTAATCTGCTAACCTGTTTTATATAATTTATTTTTTTAGAAGCAATGTTTTTTGATATTTTATGTGATTTCTTATAAATAGACTTTATTGAGAGTTTGACTAATACGCTTAAGTCTCCTCGAAATTCGTAATAAGTTAATGACTCGACATTGACTAATTCTAATTGCCATTGCAAAATGATCTGTTTAGTGTGAAGTTTATAAATTACTCGATAGTATCCTAATTGTGGATGATATTGCAATAAGGCAACTTGCCAATAATGATTGATTGAAAGCGTCTCTAATTTTGGAGTCAACAACCAAATGCATTGATAACCAATTTGTTGATAAGATAAAGTACGCTGTCTAATGTTCATTGCAGAAATTGGGGTGTGTTGAATTTCAATGACTAATTGGTGATCAATCAGTAAAACATCCGCAATTCGATCAATAGCGGGCAAATAATATTCTGACTCCACTCGAATGCCATGACTGTTAAAATACTCCACTAAATGGTGTTTTATTTCAGAATGAGTATCTGTTTCTCCCTTATAATTAGATGAATCTTTTACTTTATGTCTAAAATATCGTCGCCCTTTTTGCGGAATAATCAATTGTACCGGTTGATGACATTTTGGACATCTCCATTGAACATTTCGATCATCTAAAATATCGCTGGCATATACGAGTGTTCCATTCTGTGTTATTGCAGCATACATATTTTCACCTCTTATAATAAATAACTAAAATAAGAGTAGTTTAGTAAAAATATTGAGCAAATTTTTAAAAAATAAAAAGCGTCATATTTATTATCAGAAAAATCTGAAAAATAAATATGACGATAATTTAATTTTAATTATTTAAATGTTGTGGCAAAATATTCGATTGCATCACTTTCACGAATTAATTGACCATGTTCTTGCAAAATGGCTGGAGTTATCGAAGTCTTTTGACCATATTCTATCGCTTGTAAATTTATAGCCATTAATTGATGTGGTAAAAGTAAACTTGTCCCCATTTGAATGTCTAAGAAATAGTTTGATTCATAATGATAAAGATCAGCATGTATTGAACCAATATTATAAATCGCTTCAGTACAAGAAAAAACATCTTCTAAAGTTTCGAGTTTAATAATCAATGGTTGATTCAATAAATTTTCTAAATCATCTTTCGTTTCTGATGTATGTTGATCATCAAAAGTCTGTTTCTTTTCACTTTCATGTTGTGCAATTTCATCTTGTGTATCCATAAGATGCTTGGTTAACTCGCTGCTCCATCCCTCTACATCACCAATATCATTTCGACTAATGTAAAGTTCAATACCATTTTGTTTAGGCATGACTTGAAAAGTTACTGCTTCGGAATCACGAAAATGTTCGTCTATATCTACTTCTTCAAGAATGGAATAAAAGAAATGTTCAATGTGCTCTTTACCACTCACTAAGTCTAAAAATGTAATACCACGTTCTTCTAAATCACTCGCGTCGATGAATACTTTGATTAAATTTTCATTGATATGTTCCATTTCCATAACTTTCACCTCCGTAAGTTCATTAGCACTATTATAGTCCTATCTCCTGAATAAAAAAAGAGATAACTACTATTAGTTGAATTCTATCAGAGTGAGACAATTTTGCAAGTAACAAACTCTTATAGAAATAAAAAAAGCGACAGATCGTCGCTTTGAAATATTATTCATTAACACTTGCTCTTGCTTTAGCAAGTTCGCGAGCTCGTACTTCTTTTGGTAAGAAGCGACGAATTTCATCTTCATTATAACCTATCTGTAAACGACGATCATCCATGATGATTGGACGTCTTAATAATCCAGGCTCTTCTTGAACTAATTCAAAAAAATCATTTAAAGGTAATTCACTTAATTCAATATCTAACTGAGAATAGGCTTTTGAGCGAGTCGAAACAATATCTTCTGTTCCATTTTCAGTTAAAGTCAAAATTTCTTTAATTTCATCAATTGATAAAGGTTCTGTAAAAATATTTCTTTCATTATAAGCAATGTCATTTTCTTCTAACCATGTACGTGCTTTACGACATGATGTACAACTAGGTGTAATATACAG
>JBHWOV010000129.1:0-6327 GCA_043424535.1 Aerococcaceae bacterium | reverse complement strand
ATTTTGTATTGAAGCGTGTTGCTTTATATTATTATGGGCATTTCTAATGCATTTAAGTGTCACATTATGTGTAGCTTCAAACTCTAAGTGCTAAAATGACGATATCCATTAACTGAGCAAGTGATCATTTTAAGATTATTGACTGTTCCTTCAACGAAAACAAATTTAGGGGTAGGCTAGTAAATTTTAGCGAAGTAAAGTAGGGCTTTAGAAAGCGAAAATGTAGGGACTATCGCATAGACCTTTTTAAAAAAAGATGTTACAATTAATTTATGAGGAAGCGATGAAAATTTTGCCCAAAATTCGGGCAAACAGGCCTCTGGTGTACATGGTTTTGCCCGAATTTTGGGCAAACAAAAATGGCTCCCAGGCCGATTGCATCAATGTTTTCAGAGCTGACGGGTCGACACCCATCCCCCGCAAGAGGGGTCGAGAACGTTAAGACGGTGTTGATTAGCTCTTCATATATGTTGGTCGACACCCATCCCCCGCAAGAGGGGTCGAGAACTGGAAGTCGGACAATACATATTCAGGTAGGTCTAAGGTCGACACCCCAACCCCGCAAGAGGGGTCGAGAACGAGCGTAAGTAGCCCATAATGTTGGTCTCTTCATCACGGTCGATACCCTATCCCCGCAAGAGGGGGCAAATGGAAACAGATATTTTAGAGGCTCTAAGTCAAATAAGCACAATGAAAACAGACCATCGTTTATGATGGTCTGTTTGTGTGATGATTTTAAATTTGTTGTTTATCAAAAAGATAAGAAATTAATGTCTAAGTTTGAACTTTCGCTAATTTATAAAGATTTTGTATTTATTTTTTTACTACGACCTCAATATTGAATGGGAATTTGAAAATATTGTTTTCTTCATTGCATGCTAAATTTTTCTCTATCCATTTTTTTGAATACTTCTGGAAACTATATATTTCTTTATCCGATATTTAGAAATGCTTATTGTATTCTGTACGAAGAAAGTTTCGTGAATATCATCATCGGACCAAGCATGGACTGGCACATATATCTCTCTTGGCGCTTTAGCGCTTAGGGAATGCGGCTAACGCATACTGAGACTCTAACCGCTAAAGCGCTAAGAGTCTCAGCATAGCCAGCCAAATCCCGAGACCTTGGCTCGGAATGGTGCCCGATAATGATATGAAGCGAAACTTTCGCAGTACATGTAGAAGTAAACTCTATAAAATGAAACTTTTAAAATACAGAAGAAGTATAAGCATTCCACCAAGCAAGCGAACAAAAGTTTGGTATAATGGGTGAGTGAGAAATTTTTCAGATGTTAAGGAGGAAACAATGTGGCAGATAAACCATTCAAATTAGTATCGCCATTTGAACCAAGCGGTGATCAACCTCAAGCAATCAAAGAACTCGTCGAAGGATTAGAAGCAGGCAAACGCGACCAAGTATTACTCGGTGCAACCGGAACAGGAAAAACCTTTACCATCGCCAATGTCATCCAAGAAGTGAACCGCCCAACCTTAGTATTAGCCCACAATAAAACATTAGCCGGGCAATTATATAGTGAATTATTAGAATTCTTTCCAGAAAATGCGGTTGAATATTTCGTCTCATACTATGACTATTATCAACCCGAAGCCTATGTCCCATCATCTGACTCCTATATCGAAAAGGAAGCCAGCATCAATGATGAAATCGATAAATTACGCCACTCCGCATCATCGGCACTCCTCGAACGACGCGACGTCATCGTCGTCGCCTCTGTTTCATGTATTTACGGATTAGTCGACCCGGAGATGTATCGTGATCATGTCTTGTCACTGCGCGCAGGTCAAGAAATTTCGCGCAATGAAGTCATGTCACGCTTAGTTGAAATGCAATTTGTGCGCAATGATATTGATTTCCAGCGGGGGACTTTCCGAGTGCGTGGAGATGTATTAGAAATCTTCCTCGCTTCCCGAGATAGTGCCGCGATTCGTGTTGAATTTTTCGGTGATGAAATTGACCGCATTCGTGAAGTCGATGTGATGACCGGTGAAATTAAGGCCGATGTCGATCATTTCCCAATTTATCCAGCGACTCACTTCGTTGCCAACGACGAACAAACATTGCGCGCAGTGGGAACAATCCGTGAAGAATTGGAAGAACGCCTCAAAGAATTAGAAAGCCAACATAAATTACTCGAAGCACAACGTCTCGAACAACGGACCAATTATGATATTGAGATGTTGTTGGAAATGGGCTATTGTAGCGGGATTGAGAACTATTCGCGCCATATGGACGGCCGTCAACCGGGGGAAGCGCCCTTTACCTTATTGGACTTCTTCCCAGATGACTTTCTCATTGTAGCGGACGAGTCCCATATTACTTTGCCACAAATTCGGGGGATGTATAATGGGGACAAGGCCCGTAAAGAACAATTAATCGAATATGGTTTCCGTTTACCGAGTGCATTGGACAACCGACCATTACGCTTGGAAGAATTTGAAGAGCGGGTCAATCAAATGATCTATATTTCAGCAACACCGGGACCTTATGAATTGGAGAAAACGGATGGCGAATACACCGAACAAATTATTCGTCCAACGGGTCTCTTAGATCCAGAAGTTGAAATTCGTCCGATCAAAGGTCAAATCGACGACATCGTGTCTGAAATTAACAAACGTGTCGAACGCAATGAGCGGGTCTTTATAACGACGCTGACGAAGAAAATGTCCGAAGATTTAACCGACTATCTCAAAGAACTCGATATTAAAGTGAAGTATCTTCATAGTGATATTGTGACACTTGAGCGGACGGAGATTATTCGTGACTTGCGTTTAGGTATTTTTGATGTCTTAGTCGGAATTAACTTACTCCGGGAAGGTTTAGACGTACCGGAAGTATCACTCGTGATGATTCTCGATGCGGATAAGGAAGGCTTCCTGAGAAGTGAACGCTCCTTAGTCCAAACGATCGGACGGGCAGCGCGTAATGATCAAGGACATGTCATCATGTATGCCGATCATATGACCGATTCGATGCAGCGGGCGATTGATGAGACCAATCGTCGTCGTGAAATTCAAATGGCTTATAATGAAGAACATGGCATTGTGCCAACCACCATTAAGAAAGAAGTTCGCGACCTCATTCGCATTACGCATGATGTCGAAGCCGAAGAACAAGAAGAAAATATTTTACAACAATTCAAATCATTATCCAGAATGCAACGTGAAGAAGAATTGGAACGTCTGGAATTGGAAATGCGTCAATATGCGAAAGATCTGAATTTCGAAGCAGCAGCCGAGATGCGGGATATCGTCATGGAATTGAAGGCGCACTTCTTTAAGCGATAAAATAAGAAAATTGACTGAAAGGCTTGATTAATCAAGTTAAATAGTGTAAATTAGTCAAGTAGTCGTTCGTTGCTGTTATTTAACCGACGAGCGACTGGCTTCTAGCCCTTTACTCAGTTATTCGACAACCCGACGAATAACTTGGTAAATGGCATAAATATTAAGAAAGGGTGAATGTCAATGGCATTAACAAAAGAACGTAAAGAAGAAATCGTTAAAGAGTTCGCACAACATGAAGGAGATACAGGTTCTCCAGAAGTGCAAATCGCTTTATTAACAGCAGATATCAACTCACTTAACGACCACATTAAAGCACACAGAAAAGACTACCATTCTTACCGTGGTTTAATGAAAAAAATCGGTCATCGTCGTAACTTACTTGCTTACTTACGTGAGAAGGACGTCGCGCGTTACCGTGAATTAATTTCACGTTTAGAATTACGTCGTTAATTAGTAGCTTAAGGATGACCCTCGGTCATCCTTGTTTTTGTATAAAAATAGAAGTGCGGGTGTTTTTACTGAAAACTACTAAACAATTATGAGTTGAATGATGCATTCAATTGATATTTGTCTAGTAGTGCCCGTCAAAGGAGTGGAATTATGACAAAACAAGTATTTGAATTAGATTTTCGTGGCCGTCCCTTACAAGTTGAAGTCGGCCAAATGGCAAAACAAGCCAATGGAGCAGCACTTATTCGCTATGGCGATACCGCTGTCCTCGCAACAGCCGTTGCATCGAAGAAGCCGTCAACGATGGATTTCTTCCCATTAACGGTTAATTATGAAGAGAAAATGTATTCTGTCGGGAAAGTACCAGGTGGATTCTTAAAACGTGAAGGGCGTCCGTCAGAGGATGCGACACTAACAGCGCGTTTAATCGACCGTCCGATTCGTCCGATGTTCCCAGATGGCGTGCGTAATGAAATCCAAATAGTGGCGACCGTCTTATCCGTTGAACAAGACAATGCTCCAGATATTACAGCGATGTTTGGCGCGTCATTAGCGCTTGGGATTTCAGATATTCCATTTGATGGACCGATTGCTGGTGTGCATGTTGGTCGTGTCAATGGTGAATTAATCATCAATCCAACCGTTGAACAAGCAGAACAATCCGATATCGAATTAACAGTTGCCGGTACAGCGACAGCGATCAATATGGTTGAATCATCAGCGCAACAAGTCAATGAAGAAGACATGCTTGAAGCCTTATTATTTGGTCATGAAGCGATTAAAGAATTGATTGCTTTCCAAAATGAAATTATTGCCGAAGTTGGTAAAGAGAAATTCGAATTGACTTTAGCGGAAATAATGCCAGATATTGAAGCCCAAGTGCGCGCGAAATATCAAGAACCAATGATTGCGGCCATTCAAACGCAAGAGAAAAAAGCGCGTGAAGCAGCCATTGCGGAAGTGATGCAAGGAGCAGTGGCAGAATTCGAAGAAAATTATATGGAAGATGCGAACTTCCCAGAGATTATCAAGTCTGTCAATCAAGCTCTACAGGATCTTGAAAAAGCGGAAGTGCGTCGTTTAATCACGCAAGAACGTGTCCGTCCAGATGGCCGTCAAGTCGATGAAATTCGTCCATTAGAATCAGAAGTTGGTTTATTACCACGCACGCATGGTTCTGGACTATTCACTCGTGGCCAAACACAAGCTTTAACAGTGGCGACTTTAGCGCCATTAAGCGAATTCCAAATTATTGATGGACTTGGAACGGAAGAGAAAAAACGTTTCATTCACCATTACAATTTCCCACCATATTCTGTTGGGGAAACAGGTCGTATGGGTAGCCCAGGCCGTCGTGAAGTCGGACATGGGGCACTCGGTGAACGTGCGATTGCGCAAGTCATCCCAAGTGAAGAAGAATTCCCATATATGATCCGTCTCGTTTCAGAAGTCTTAGAATCCAACGGTTCATCATCGCAAGCAAGTATTTGCGGGTCAACTCTAGCATTGATGGATGCCGGTGTGCCAATCAAAGCTCCTGTAGCAGGTATTGCGATGGGACTCGTGATGGACGGGGACGATTATACAATTCTAACGGACATTCAAGGTCTAGAAGATGCGCTGGGCGACATGGACTTCAAAGTTGCCGGAACGGCTGAAGGTATCACGGCGCTACAAATGGATATTAAAATCCAAGGGATTACAGAAGATATCTTGAAAGAAGCGCTTGCTCAAGCCAAAGATGCGCGTCTAGCGATTCTTGATAATTTAACCGCGACGATTGCTGAACCGCGTGCTGAACTGAGCCCATATGCACCGAAGATTGAAATGATTCAAATCGATCCGGATGATATTAAAGTCGTTATCGGTAAAGGCGGCGATACCATCAATAAGATTATTGATGAAACCGGCGTTAAGATTGATATTGATGATGATGGTAATGTCAGCGTTGCGTCGAGCGACCAAGCGATGATCGATCGTGCGATTGAAATTATCAAAGAGTTAACCTTCAAAGTTCAACCGGGTATGATTTTTGATGGAAAAGTAACGCGTGTTGAAAATTATGGTGCTTTCGTGGAAGTGGCGCCAGGTCAATCTGGTTTACTGCATGTGTCGCAAATTTCAAAAGAGCGCATTAAAAATGTATCGGACGTGTTATCGATTGGTGATACGATTAAAGTTAAGGTTACTGGTATCGACGAGCGCGGCCGTATCGATTTATCACACAAAGTCCTCTTAAAAGACGACGAAAAATAATATCATTCAAACGACTATCTGCGGATAGTCGTTTTTTAGTATTCAATATTATTTGTGGATGTCTCTTTCTGTATTCCGAAAGTATTGGCTTCATGTTCATCATAGGGCACCGCTCTGAGCCAAGGTCTCAGAGCTTGGCTGTCTATGCATTCCCTAAGCGCTGAAGCGCCAAGGGTCTGCGATGCGGCAGTCCATGCTTTATCCTATGATGACATTCGCCAAACTTTCTTCATACAGAAAAATTAGTTTAATGAATATCGGAAATAACGATATTGTAGTTAGTATGATTAAAATTCATCGTCATTTAGATAGAGA
>JBHWOV010000128.1:0-10917 GCA_043424535.1 Aerococcaceae bacterium | reverse complement strand
CAAATTTAAGAACAGGATATGAAGCGGTTGTAAAGGCATTGCCAAACCGAAAAGAATCGTCATTAAGATGGCTGCAATTTCCACCATATTACATGCAAATAAAAATGAAACATATTTCTTAATATTCTCAAAGATAATTCGTCCCACTTCGACTGCTTCTACAATTGTAGAAAAGCGATCGTCTGTTAAGATCATGTCTGAAGATTCTTTTGCAACCTCTGTTCCACGAATCCCCATCGCAACACCAATATCCGCTCGGCTTAGAGCAGGAGCATCGTTGACACCATCACCAGTCATTGCGAGGACATAATTTTGTTCTTGTAGTGCTTCGATAATCTGTTTTTTATTTTCTGGAGATACACGAGCAAAAACGCCTGTCTCTAAAATCTGATCAGTAAAATCATCTTGATTAACTGCGTCGTCGATTTCCTTACCAGTCATCACTTGGTCTCCATTATTGATACCAATTTCTTGCGCAATATAGGCAGCTGTTTCAGGATGGTCGCCAGTGATCATCATTACTTTGATACCTGCTTCTTGAGTTTTTTTAATGGACTCTGCGACATCTGATCTTGGTGGGTCAATGATACCAAAGAGTCCAGCTAATTCGATAGATTCCTCTTCAATTGCTTGACTCAAATCTTCATCCGACCAGTTTTGAACATCTCCATTAATTGGAATTCGCCCTAAAGCAATTGCACGCATACCTTCTTGAGCGAGTTGACTATTTTTAGATTCCCATTCTTCTTGTTCTTCGCTATTAAGATCAGCTAAGTTAAACAAGACATCAGGAGCTCCTTTAATAATTATAAAGGCTTGATCTTCAGGATTTTCTACCAGAACGGCCATATATTTGCGACTGGAATCAAAAGCGAGTTGAGAAATTTCTTGATAGTGTTCACTTGCAGAAGACTCTTCTAAGCCAATTTTATGACCGAGTACAGTTAATGCGCCATCGGTTGGATCACCTTCGATACTAAATTCTTTTGCTCTTTGAGTATCTTTATCAGAACCTTCTTCATTTGCTAAATCCTCATCATGACTCAAAGTGGCTTGAGATGAAAGAAAACCATCGCGAATCATACGGTAGAGATCGCTATCTGGCTCATCTTCAAATGAATCTATGTTTAGCGAAATCTTCTCCTCATCTTGACTGATTTCACCTTCTGGTAAGTATCCTGCTCCAGTAATTTGATATTTATTACCATCTGCTAGTAAAACTTCTTGGACCATCATTTGATTTTCAGTTAATGTACCGGTTTTATCTGATGCAATGATAGAAGTTGATCCTAATGTTTCTACTGAGGATAAATTTTTAACTAAGGCATCTTTTTCAGCCATTGTATCCATACCATTCGATAAGGTAATTGTTTCAACAGCCGGCATCGCTTCAGGAATCGCAGCGACAGCCAAAATAATCGCTATATGAAGCATGCTGGTTAATTCTTCACCATTAATTAATCCGATGACAAATACTAATGCTGCAGCAATAAAAGCAACAATAATTAATGCTTTTCCTAGTTGATTAATCTCTTTATCAAGTGGCGTTTCACGGTCATTTTCATTTTCTAACATACTGGAGATATTTCCAACTTCTGTATCCATACCAATTTCAGTTACTAATACTTTAGCCGTCCCTCTAGTAACTGCGGTTCCAGAAAAAACCATATTTAAACGATCTCCGATGCCTTCATCTCCGGATAATTCGACATCTGGATCTTTATCTACGGCTTCCGACTCTCCAGTTAAAGCTGCTTCCATAACAGCAAAATTTCCAGCATCTAAAATTCTTCCGTCAGCTGAAATGGCATCGCCTTCTGATAAAAGTAAAATATCACCTGGTACTAATTCATTGGCTAACACCTCATCCTCGCTTCCATCTCTCAAGACATTTGCTTTGGTATCTACCATATCTTGAAGAGCATTTGCTGATTGTTGGGCTTTGTATTCAGCTATAAAGCCGGTGAGAACAGATATTAATACTGCGATAATAATCGCAATCGCTTCAATCCAATCACCCATAACAATTGATAAGAGAGCTGCTCCACCTAATAAATAGACAATAATATTATTTAAATGACTTACAAGTATTTGCCAGACGGACTTTTCTTCTTGGTCATCCAATTGATTCGGACCATATTCATCTTGTCTAGATTTTACTTCTGATGTGTCTAAACCTTGTTCAGGATCGACGTCATATTTTTTCAACAAATCTTCTTTTGACTTTAAGTAACTTTCACTCATTTTATCGCCTCCTTTAGGATTATTTAATATTTTACAATAAGTTATTTAGAATTTAAAATGATAAGGGTAAGGAAATAGAATGAAAAAAACTACAATAAATAGATGAAAATTGGTGATATAAACAATATTTGGTCATATTATTTAAATTTAAAAGGTGATTTTTATTACAATTCATCAAGAAGAAAAAAGATAATTAGCAGGTAATAATAATCTTCCGATTTGTGGTATCGTTTACAGCATTTTACGATATCATTTGACAATCAATAGAAATAGATATATTATGTTTGTGAATTGAATAATATTCTTCGGGGCAGGGTGTAATTCCCTACCGACGGTGATAGACAGTGGTGTCTTAAGTCCGTGACCCGCATTTGCGGTGGAATCAGTGAGAATCTGATACCGACAGTTAAAGTCTGGATGGGAGAAGAAAAATAAGTACATTAGGTATTTTTGTCATACTTTTTTAGTATTTCAAAATAAACTTTTAAAAATCTTATTTAGCTAGCCTCGTAATTTATTTACGAGGCTTTTTTATTTTGAAAGGAGGAAATCAATGCATGATAAATTTATGAAACTTGCGATAGAAGAAGCGAAAAAAGGAAAGTTGAATACTTTTACGAATCCATTAGTTGGAGCAGTGATTGTGAAAAATGGTCATGTCATTGCCAAAGGTGCGCATTTAGAATATGGGCAAGATCATGCAGAACGACATGCCATTTCCCGATGCAATTACCCTGAAGAATTATCCAATTCAACAATGTATGTAACGCTTGAGCCTTGTGCACATGTGGGAAAACAACCACCCTGTGCTCAACTCATCGTCGAAAGTGGTATAAAAACAGTCGTCATTGGCCAACTGGATCCCAATCCTTTAGTACAAGGAAAAGGCATGGCTTATTTAAAAGACAATGGCGTGGAGGTTATTTATGGAATAAAAGAAAATGAAGTCAGAAAGCTAAATTTAAACTACAATTTTTTCTATGAGCATCAAAGACCTTATAATGTTTTGAAACAAGCAATGACAATCGATGGAAAAATTACCACGAATAATCAAGAGAGAATGGCTATCACGGGTTCAGAAGTATGGAATAAAGTACATGAAGAACGTGGCGATTATCATGGAATCGTTGTAGGAAGTCAAACAGTCCTAACAGATAATCCAACATTGTTATCTACGCAAAAATCAAAATTTCCACCGCTAAGAATCATTATTGATAGACGGGGACGCACGTTAAATAAAGATTTAAAGTTATTCAAGGAGGACACTTCTCCAGTATGGATTTTTACTGAAAACACAAATTCTTTGTCGTTACCGCCACATGTTGAAGTGATTCAAAGAACATCATTTTCAATCAAAGATGTGATAAAGGAAATAACAAATAGAAATGTTCAATCGCTTTATATTGAGGGAGGAGCAAGAATTCATGATGCGTTTTTAGAAAATGATCTTTGGGATGAAATTATCACATATATAGCTCCTAAAATACTAGGAGGCAATAGCTTAGCTAGTTTTCAAAGTGAGAGAGGCGTAAATCAAAGCATTGAACTAGACTTTACGGATATAAGAAGCATAGGTGAAGATTTACGAATTAGAAGCAAACGTAAGGAGGATATATGTTCACAGGATTAATTCAAGAAAAAGGAAGAATAAAAAATATTCAACGTTCATCGAATACGATCAAAATGACGATTGAAGCCTCAAAAATATTATTATCTGACTATAAAGTAGGAGATAGTATGGCTATTAATGGCGTATGTTTAACAGCGACAGATAAAACCGAAACTGCTTTTTCAGTTGATGTGATGCCTGAAACCTTTCAAAGAACAACTTTTTCAACAATGAAGCGTGGGGATGAAGTAAATTTAGAGTTAGCGATGTCAGTAAACCAACGATTCGATGGCCATTTTGTCGCTGGACACATTGATACCACGACGCGACTGGTTAATAAATTAAGACGTGAGAATGCACTTGTCTTAGAATTTCATTATCCAGAAATATTACATGGTGAAATAATCAGTCAAGGTTCCATTGCGATAGACGGTATTAGTTTAACCATCAGCAATGTGACCAGTAGAACTTTTTCGGTCAGTATTATTCCACATTCACAAGAGAAAACAACGATTAAGAATTTAAAAATCGGTGACTTAGTGAATATTGAAACGGATGTCATCGGGAAATATATAAAAGCTCAAATGAATAAATTAGACAGTTCGAATTTTCAGAAAGGATTATATTATGAATAAAATAGATCATGCAATCCAACATTTATCCACAGGGGGATTAATTATTGTTGCCGATGACGAAAATAGAGAAGCTGAAGGTGATTTGATCGGGGTTGCTAGTCTTGCTACTTCAGAGAGCGTCAATTTTATGACAAAATATGGACGTGGTCTCATCTGCGCCCCAATTACTTCAAACTATGCGGAAAGATTACAGTTAAATGAAATGACTGAGAATAATTCAGATCCTTTTGGAACCGCATTCACTATCAGTGTCGATTCTATTGAGAACTCAACCGGAATTTCTGCACATGACAGAGCAACCACGATTAGAGAATTAGCTAATCCAAATGCTAACAAGGATCATTTTTATCGACCTGGTCATATGTTTCCATTGATTGCTAAAGATGGTGGCGTTCTCGAACGTCGTGGCCATACCGAAGCAGCGATTGAATTAGTGAAGTTAACTGGTAATGACCCCGTCGCCTATATTTGTGAAATATTAAATGCGGATGGAACGATGGCCCGTTATCCTGAATTAAAAAAATATGCTTCAGAATGGGATCTCCCACTGATAACCATCGAAGAATTAACATCTTATTTATTAAATAAAAATTCAGTGGATGTTAAACTTCCAACAAAATTCGGAGATTTTAATTTAAGACTCTTTGAAGAAAATGAAAATAAACAACACTTATTACTCTACAAAGGGGATATTGACAATCATGATGAACCCTTACTAGTAAGAATCCATTCTGAGTGCTTGACCGGTGATGTTTTTGGCTCAAATCGTTGTGACTGTGGCGAGCAGTTAGAGCGTGCAATGGAGAAAATCAATGCTGAAGGAAGGGGAGCCATTCTCTATATGCGGCAAGAGGGAAGAGGGATCGGCTTAAAAAACAAATTAAAAGCATATCAACTTCAGGAAAATGGAAAAGACACTTATGAAGCAAATGTAGCGCTCGGCTTTGCCCCTGATGAACGAGATTATGATTTTGCTGTTGATATATTAAAGGCCATTGGAGTGGATGAAGTCAGACTATTAACGAATAATCCTGAAAAAATTACTGGTTTAGAAAATAAGGGAATTAATGTGGTAGAACGCATTTCATTACAAATTGAACCATTGAAAGAAAATATTGACTATTTGAAAACAAAAAAAGAAAAATTTAAACACAAAATAACATTATGAAAGAGGAAATAAACATGAATATATTTGAAGGACATTTTGACGGCGATAATGTAAGAGTAGCAATTGTTATTTCACGTTTCAATGAATTTATAACATCAAAATTATTAACAGGTGCGACCGATAATTTGATGCGACATGGGGTCAAAGAAGAAAATATCGATGTTTTTTGGGTTCCAGGAGCATTTGAAATTCCATTTATAACAAAAAAATTAGCAGCAAAAGATGACCAATATGACGGTATTATCACCTTAGGTACAGTCATACGTGGTGCAACAACTCATTATGAATTAGTTTCTAATGAAGTCGCAAAAGGTGTTGCTCAAATCGGATTAAATTCTACTATACCTGTAATGTTTGGTGTATTAACAACTGAAACAATCGAACAAGCCATCGAACGCGCTGGAACGAAAGCGGGTAATAATGGCAGTCAAGTCGCACAAGGACTATTAGAGATGATCTCATTAAATCAAAATATTGGTTAGGTAGAGCGGAATAAAAAAGCAAAAATTTAACAACATATTTTTCTTACAAATAAATTCATAAAAAATTCATAACTTGATAGAATAGCTCCTTGTAAAGTGGTAATATAGTAATATCAAAAAGTATCGATAGCATTATCATAAAAAGATGTGTGAAAATATAAGGAGAAAATAATATGAGAAAAAGTATGTTGAAATTAGGATTATCATTGTTTTTATCATTAAGTTTAATCACAACGAATCAAGTAGAAGCTGCGGACCGCAATTTAATTAATTTTGATGAAGCTTATAACATGTTATTTTCTCCAGATTTTGATGGATATGTCATGTCGCAAGCTGAAGCAGATGCGGTGATTGAAGCAATTATTGCAGACATTGATGCGAACTATATGCATTATAGTCAAGCGAATCGCCAAGCATTTTATAATGCTGTTGAGTCCCATATTCCTGGAAATATGATGGGTGCAGTGCATAAAACGATGCCGGAATACTTTGTCGACTATGTGGATGCGTTGAATGCTGAAAATGGTGTAGCGTCAGGCCCACAATCGACTGATGATGCCGGGAATTATGCAGTAGATGCGACAGCATTTGATACCATTGTCGATTTCCATCAATTAACGCCAACTTATCGCCACATTCAAGTGGATACAGTTAATCAAGAACTCAATTTTCAAGGACGAGTTCTTGATGGGACTGCTAATTATACTTATACGATTCAAGAACAACCCAATCAAAAAATCAAAGTCTTTAGTAGCGATGGTTCAGGCGTAAGAGAAGTGGTCGTTTCAACAAATATGATTGTTCAAGGCTTAAATGCGAATTATCATTATGGCACCGATCAAGCATTCTTATTTTACAATTCTCAAGGATCTGTTTCTTTAGCCTATCCTGATTTAACCGGTTTATTGAATGATATGGATGAACCCGTCTGGCTGGAATACCGCTTTCATGGTAATTATGGTACAGGGTTTAAAATGTTGGATCATCAAGAGATTGCGGATGGTAGACCAGAATTTGACTTAAGCCGTGAATGGTGGGACCAATTAGGACGGATGGACGTAGAATATACAGTAGCTCATGTCGTCGGGCCAGAAAGCTTGAGCGCTAGTTCATACAATTTTAATGCTGATCCGGTTATTTCTCAATGGTATCAAGCATTAGTACCGACACAACCGGACTGGACAACTGCTGCAAAAATTTATGATCACACTTTTGCTTATGAATTATTGAAAGGTGGATACAGTCAAGAAGAATCTGAAATGGTGAACGCGCTACGCATTCGAGCATATGATTTTATTCGCCGAGCAGAAGATAATCCTCGCTATGAACAAAGAATTCGTTCAACAAAAGTCGCTTTAGCAGATCGTCTATTCAATCGTGAAAAATTAAAAGCAGACCCTGTACTAGAAGAAATTTTTAATCAAATAGCTGTTTATACTGGAATGACATTGGAGGGGCGTGACCTCTTATTCCTTGAACAGAATGGGAATCAACTCCAGATTGGTATTGCAGTATCTGAAGCGTTCGGTTCTGGCTATCCAGTCTTTGTCTATGATTTAGAGACCGGCGCTATCTACAATGATATTATGGGTGGCGATTTAGAACTAATTTCAGATAATATCATTAAAACAGAATATGGCGTTGATGTTCCAGAATATAAACCAGCTGTGAATGTTCCGGGTGATTATCAATTGAATCAAAATCTTGTGGATGAGTTAGTAAGACAATAAATAATGGATTAAAATAAATAATTTTAGACTTTCTAGATTAACTTCTTCTAGAAAGTCTATTTTATTTAGGCTATTAAAACAAATTAAACAGTTATTAATGCTTGCTAAACTGCATATTATTGAGGTTATCGCATAAGTTGAGTATAGTTAAATTAAGGTCTTAATATATATGAACAAATTTCAAATAAAAATGAATAGGGAGGTGATTGTGCCAATATTTCCATATCGTGAGACAGAAATAGCATGTTTGGAAACCTGGATAATAGTAAAAGGATAGAAATCAATTGGATACAATCAATCAAATAGCAAAGTTAATTCAATCACACAATAATATCGTGTTCTTTACAGGAGCGGGTGCTTCGACAGCGAGTGGTGCGAAAGATTTTCGTTCCGAAGATGGTGTGTATAACATCAGTAAAGGGAAAGTCCCTTATGAGCCTGAACGGATGTTATCGCGTCAATTGTTTGAAAACGATCCAGCCAGTCAATATCAATTTATCATGACTTATATGAATCATGACGGATTAGAACCCAATATTTGCCATACATTTCCAAAATATTTGGAAGATCAAGGGAAATACGTTAGTATCGTCACGCAAAATGCGGATGGTTTGCATCAAGAAGCGGGTAGTAAACATGTTTATGATTTGCATGGTAATGAGAAAGATTTGTATTGTATAGAATGTGGTGAGCATTTTACAATGGATGATATTATCATTCATGATGACTGCACTTGGCATTGTCCAAAGGATGGCGGTTTAGTTCGCTCAACAGCCGTTATGTTTGGCGAGTCGCTCGATATGAATACAGTACAAGGTGCCATCACTGCCATTAAGCAAGCAGACCTTTTATTTGTCATCGGCACAAGTTTAAATGTCTATCCAGCCGCTGGATTACTGCAATATTTTAATGGCGATCAACTTGTGGCAATTAACAAAGAAGATTTATACTTAGCGAATTCAGATGTGATTTTTATTAAAGATGATGCAGCCAAAGTATTAGAGCAAGTTAAAGAAGTATTTGTAGATAAACAATAATATGATAGTCTCCCAATTAATACAATCTGTGAAATCCAATACCTTATAGAGAGCATCTTTTTGTTAAGAGAGATGTTCTTTTTTACGCAGAGATATATTGGTGCATCATCGCTTGATATCTACCGTAAGCGTTTCAATTGTTTCATTATGAGAATCACGTTAGAATGAAGTTATTAAGATTCAAGGAGGAGACATATGAAAATTACAGCAGCTGTAACAATGGATCAAGGTCAACCGATTGAATTTAAGGAAGTGGAATTAGCCGACCCAAAGGATACTGAAGTCCAAGTACGAATGGTAGCTTCAGGTGTTTGTCATACAGATCATGCAGGACGTGATCATGCACTCACACCTTATCCTGTTATTTTAGGCCATGAAGGAGCCGGAGTCGTCGAAGCGATCGGTGACCGAGTTCAAGAGTTCGAAGTCGGTGATCATGTAGTCATGTCTTATGCACATTGTGGTCATTGTTCACATTGTTTATCCGGTTATCCGACAACATGTTTAAACTTCAATGATTTAAATTTTGGTGGACATACTGAAGATGGTGGACATCATCATGAATTGGATGGCGAACCAGTTAATTTATTCTTTGGTCAATCTTCATTTGCGACTTATGCGAATGTTGAAGAGAAAAATTTAGTTAAAGTTCCTAAAGATTTAGATTTAGTGAAATTAGCCCCTCTTGGTTGTGGAATTCAAACAGGAGCAGGAACCGTCTTGAATGCTTTTGATGCGAAATTAGGAGATAGTATCGTCGTCTTAGGTGTCGGTGCTGTCGGTTTAAGCGCGATTATGGCAGCAAAGATTGCTGGATATAAACATATTATTGCAGTGAATCGAAATGATGATAAATTAGAAATGGCAACGCATTTTGGAGCAACAGATTTAATTAATAACCAAAAGAATCCGGACATTGCTAAACAAGTTAAGGAAATTACTGACGGTGGCGCTAAATATGGTATCGATACGACCGGTAATACCGATATTATCGTTGAAGGGCTACATAGTCTTCAACCACGTGGGGAATTAGCAGTAGTCGGTATGAATTTAGATTTCCAAATGGATATGCAAAATGACTTAATGGCTGAAGGAAAGACTTTACGTGGTGTGATTGAAGGAGATTCTATTCCTAAAGTTTTTATCCCGGAACTCATCGATTATTACCGCCAAGGGAAGTTTCCATTTGATGATATGATCACCGTCTTTGAATTTGAAGATTTACAAAAAGCTTTCGAAGAACGTTCGATCAAGCCTGTGTTGAAAATATCATAATTGATTATTTTCTTTATTGATTATTTGTATAAATAATTAAATCGTTATTTAAATTATTTTTCTTTGGAACTGAAATCCTCAATAAATAGACACGGTACTACTAGGAGATTATTGGAACTAGTAATACTGTGTCATATTATTTTATCTTGTTGATAAATAAATAACCAGAAACATTTTCTATAAATCTTCGGTTGTAAGCATCATGAATCAATAATGTTACTTCGAAATTACCATCCTGATAGGTCTTGCTTTGAAAGTTCTGTTCGTAATCATCGAGTAAAAAGTCAGTTAATTCCGCTGTAGAAATGTCACGTTCGAACATAGTTTGGTCATTTTTGGTAATTGTAATATTAAAAGGCTCTGGCTCTGTAGAAACTATATTTTTCACCATTAATTTATAATTTTCACTGTTCATAAAAATAGTTCGATTGAGAAGATGATCTCTATCAAACATTTTTGGTTCAAAATAAACAACTTGTTGAAAAGGTCCATCGATGATTAATTGGTCATTCTGGAGAGTCACTTGGTTTTCAGTTTGATTTATTTTTTCAATACCGACATTTAATGTGATCAAGGTATCTTTATTATGTGGTTCATAGACAATAGAAGTTATTGCCAAATAGCCGGAAATGTCATTATTTTCAAAAGGAAAGACGGCACTTTCAAAAGGGATTTGTGTAGTATTTTTTTCTAAGAGAGATTGAATGATATCAAAAACTTTAATACTCTTTACTATC
>JBHWOV010000127.1:0-9385 GCA_043424535.1 Aerococcaceae bacterium | reverse complement strand
CCTGTATTGGAGTTTATTATGACCATTGAAATTTATAATTCTTTGACTCGTAAAAAAGAACCATTTAAACCTATTGAAGAAGGTAAAGTAAAAATGTATGTTTGTGGACCAACAGTTTACAATTATATACATATTGGAAATGCGCGGAGTACTGTAGCATTTGATACGATTCGTCGTTATTTAGAATATCGTGGTTATCAAGTGAATTATGTGTCTAATTTTACAGATGTCGATGATAAAATTATAAAAGCGGCACAAGAAGAAAATTTAACAACAAAAGAGATAGCAGATAAATATATTGCTGCATTTCACGAAGATACGTCAAAAATCAATGTCAAAAGAGCGACGACTCATCCTCGAGTGATTGATCATATTCAGGATATCATTGAATTTGTTCAGTCACTAATTGAACAAGACTATGCTTATGTTTCTGAGGGTGATGTTTATTTTAGAACAGCAGCATTTGACAATTATGGTGCCTTGTCCGGTCAATCAATTGATGAGTTAAGAGAAGGAGCCAGTCAAAGACTTGACGACGAAGAATTAGCACGGAAAGAAAATCCCGTTGATTTTGCATTATGGAAAGCAGCTAAAGATGGTGAAATATCTTGGGAGTCACCATGGGGCATGGGAAGACCAGGATGGCATATTGAATGTTCGGTTATGTCTATGAAATATCTTGGGAATAATTTAGATATTCATGGCGGTGGACAAGATTTAACATTTCCGCATCATGAGAATGAAATAGCTCAATCAGAAGCACATAGTCATGATATCTTTGCAAATTACTGGATGCACAATGGATTTGTTACTTTTGGTGGCGATGGTGAAAAAATGAGTAAATCACTTGGCAATTTCATCCTACTAAGAGATTTATTAAAAGAAACGGATCCTATGGTAGTGCGCTATTTATTAGGAACAGTCCATTATCGTCGTCCTTTACGCTATGATTCTGATGCATTGACGAATGCAAAAATGAATATCCAGAAAATTAATGAAGTGCTTCGTCGCATGAAAACACGTATTTCTACAGCGTCTACAGAAATTAATGAAGATACTGCATTATCTGAGGCATTAAATAAATTTGAAAATCGGTTTCAAGAAGCGATGGACGATGATTTTAATGCCGCAAATGGAATGACGATTGTATTCGAATTAATAAAATATATTAATCATCAATTAGAACAAGACAATTTGGCTCATAATACTTTGACTTTGTTACATGATAAATTAGTGAGTTGGTTGGATATTTTTGGTTTATCATTTGATCTGGATGAACAAATCGATTCAGAAATCGAAGCATTAATTGAAGAAAGAAATCAAGCGAGAGAGAATCGCGATTTTCAACGAGCAGATGAAATTCGCGATCAATTAAAAGCTTCTGGTATTTTACTTGATGATACGCCTCAAGGTACTACTTGGAAAAGAGTGGAATCATAATTGAATCAAATAAAAAAACATCAACAATTAAATGGTGCAGCCTTAGCATATTTAGGTGATGCAGTCTATGAACAAGCAATAAGACATTATATTATAACAACAGGCAAAACAAGACCTAATCAACTACATAAAGCAGCTGTAAAATTTGTAGGTGCTAAAGGTCAGGCGCAAATTATGAAATATTGGTTGCATCAAGATGACTTTTTATCCCCAGAAGAAATCATGATTTATAAGCGTGGACGTAATCATAAAGCGAATACGAAAGCTAAAAATGCTAGCATTCAAGATTATCGTCAAGCGACTGGTTTTGAAGCATTGATAGGCTGGCTTTATCTTGATGAACAATATCATCGATTAAATGAATTAATTCAGTCGAGTATAGAATTTATTGAAGGAGGCGAATCGGATGTCTCAAAAAAATAACGATCCTGTTGAAATAATTTATGGAAAACATGCTGTTTTGGAACTTTTAAGAAATGATGGTACAATCAACAAATTTTACCTACAGAACGGCTTGAAAAGCGATAAAATAAAAGATATATTATATATGGTGAAAAAACGTAATATTGTTATATCAGAAGTTCCAAAAGAAAAATTAGATAAGTTAACAAATAATGGAAATCATCAAGGTGTGGCTCTTTCAGTGCCACCTATTCCTTATCAAACATTAGAAGATTGTTTTGCTTTAGCACAGCAACGTAATGAAGATCCATTCTTTTTAATATTAGACGGAATTGAGGATCCTCATAATTTAGGTTCGATTATCCGTACAGCTGATGCAACGGGTGTACACGGGATTATTATACCTAAACGACGTGCAGTAGGACTCACAAATGTTGTTGCAAAAACTTCAACCGGAGCAATTGAACATGTGCCTGTTGTTCGTGTGACAAATTTGTCGCAAACAATAAGTCAACTTAAAGAAAAAGGGTTATGGATATTTGCAACAGCCATGGATGGGGAAGATATGCGAGATTGGAACAGTAAAGGACCGATTGCTCTCATCATAGGAAATGAAGGGCAGGGAGTCTCTGATAATTTATTAAAAAATGCGGACGGAATTGTGACCATACCTATGGTAGGCCATGTACAGAGTCTCAACGCTAGTGTAGCTACAGCGGTATTGGCCTATGAAGTAGCCCGTCATAGAATCGAGAAATAATGTGATTTGATGAAAAAACAAGAAATTTTGATTGTAGATGGCTACAATATTATTGGGGCATGGCCAGAATTAAACCGACTTAAAAAAGAAAATGATATCCAATCAGCAAGAGATTTATTATTATTTGAGCTTTCTAATTATAGAAAATACAATGACATAACGATCATTGTTGTTTTTGATGCACAATTTGTGCCAGGGATTACACAATCCTTCGATGCATTTGATATCCAGGTTGTTTTCACCAGTGAAGGAGAAACCGCTGATAGTTATATTGAACGACAAGTAAGAGATTATATTAATCCATTAACAAACGTAGTTGTCGCAACAAGCGATGCAGCAGAACAATGGATGGTCTTCCAGCATGGTGCATTACGTAAATCAGCGAAAGAATTAAGAATTGACATTGATCATACAAAAAAACAAATCAATAACGATGTACAAGATTATTACAGTACGATCCAAAGAAGGCATAGTCTGTGGAAAATAGAGGATCTTGAATATTTAGATTTTTTGCGTCATCATCTTGATCAAGACTAATATCTAACATCCTTAATAAATTTGGAGTACAGAGTTTATTATGAGACACTTGATGAATAAAGAGACTACGTTAGAAACGATTGTTTTACAATTGCAAACTGAATTTGACGAAGAGTTGTATAGATATTTAATAAAGAGAGTGGAACCACTCATATTTAGTACCATGAAACAATATCGTCAACCATATATTGATAAAGATGATTTATATCAAGAAGCAATCATCGCATTAGATACAGCAGTGAAAAAATATGATATTAAGTTTAAATCTTATTTTATTGGCTATTATCGAATGGTTATGAGGCACCATATCCAACGAAATATTAAACATCATTTTGCTGCTAAGCGTGGATCAGGAGAGAGTTGGAAATATATACCACTTGAAGTTGATTCATCAACGAATAAAGATGATAAACTTAATATAATTAATACACTTAAATCTGATTCATTAACGGGTGAAGATTATTCTTTAGCTAAAGAGATATTTGATGACTATATTACGCGTTTAGACAATAGAGAGAAAAAATTTATGTATTTTAAAGTTACGGGACATAGTTTACGTGAAATAGCTAAAAAATTGGATTTGAGTATAAATCAAGCGACATACTTATCAAGAAAATGTCGAATGAAATTAGATGAAGCAGTTTTTAATTCCAGTCATTATAAAAAATAGATAATCAATCTAATCACTTACAAAATGAATGGTAAGTGGTTAGATTTTTTTGTATTGCATAAATATAAAAAAATAACGATTTTATTAGTTGTTCCTAATGTTATGACGTATAATAGAGATACTATGAGAATGGGGGTCAAAAGATGAACAGCAATAAAAATACGATACCTAGCCAATTGTTTGAAAAATGTGCAATGCTTATATTGAATCTATTAAGTTTTGCTTCAGCTAAATCTGTTGGGCCTCAACCATCAGAAGATTCAAATCATATTGAAGCAGGACAACAAGTTTATAATATTATTCATTTATTAGGGGGAATTGACAATATTAACAGTATTGATGCTGAGAAAAAGTACCTTAATGTTGAAGTGAGTGATATAACACAAGTAGCACCAGAAGAATTATGGAAAAGTAATGGTGCTCATAAATTGAGCATTGAAAATCAAGATGTTCACATAAATTTTGGTTCGAAAGTAGAAATGTTGAGAAATGAAATACAAAATGTCGTCAATCTTAATCATAAAATACCATCTTATATTGATGTAGAAAAAAATGAAGCAGAAACTAGGCCCTCCTCACAAACGACAGTTGAGTCATTTGTTTCTCCCGTTGATGGGATTGTTATTCCTATTACTGAAGTTGAAGATGATATATTCAGTGAAATGATGCTAGGTGATGGATTTGGGGTCAAGCCAGACAATGGTTCGATAGTATCTCCTATAAGTGGAACGATCCTGACAGTATTTGAAACACAACATGCTCTAACGATTATGACACCTAATGGAAGTGAGGTCCTCATTCATTTAGGAATTAATACTCTCGATATGGAAGGAAATGCCTTTCGATTAATTGTGGAAGAAGAACAAACGATTCAAGCAGGAGAAGCACTCGGCACGATGGACTTGGAGAAAGTGGAGCGTTCTGGAAGATTAACAACGATCATCACAGCATGGAGTAATCATGCGGATTTAATACACTTTGAGCTCAATACAACAGGAAGAGTTCAAGCAGGTGATATGTTAGGAAATTACGAAATGTAAGAATATATTTTTAACTGATGAATCCATACTTGACATTAACCAATATTCTTCTATATTATAAAGAAGCATGAAATGATTGAGGAGGGCTACTTGTGGCCAAACAACGAAAAGGTGCTTTAGCATGTACAGTCTGTGGGCAACGTAATTATTCAATGACGCCTACACAAACTGGACAGGCGACACGCTTAGAGATTAAGAAGTTTTGTAAATATTGCAATAAACATACCGTACACAAAGAGACAATGTAGATATTCATATTGGAGGATATTATTTTATGAATTATTTTAAAGAAGTAGCTCAAGAAATGCGTAAAGTAACATGGCCTAGTGCTCGCGAAACAATGCGATTCACTTGGATTGTGATCTTTATGATTATTACTTTTGCCCTATACTTTACATTAACAGATTATGGTTTCGGATGGTTGATAAACTGGTTAGTTAATCTATAAATATTAGAATATCTAGCCAATCTATCTGAAGCGTGATATAATAACTATGTTACCTACCCGAGCAAAGTGGTAGGTTTTTTATGTATGAAAGAATAAATAATGACCCAAGAAAGGAAAATATAATGGACGAACGTAAAGAATGGTATGTGTTACATACATACTCTGGTTATGAAAATAAAGTGAAAGAAAATATTGATTTACGAAAAGAAAGTATGGAAATGGAAGAAAATATCTTCCGCGTTGAAGTGCCTGAACAAGAAGTCACAGAAATGCAAGACGGGGTTGCTAAAACAAAAGTAGAAAAAACTTTCCCTGGCTATGTCCTAGTTGAGATGATTATGTCAGATGAGGCATGGTTTATCGTTCGAAATACTCCGGGTGTGACAGGATTTGTTGGTTCGCATGGAGCAGGAAGTAAACCAGCTCCATTACTAGATGAAGAAGTTGCACAAATTTTAGGTGCCAAAGAATTAAATCGAGGTACTGTAGAATTAAATGCTTCAGTAGGAGAACATGTCGAAATTATCGATGGGGCATTTTCTGGTATGGATGGTGTGATTGAAGAAATTCATAATGACCAACAAAAATTAAAAGTCGTACTGGAAATGTTTGGTCGCGAAACAATTGCCGAACTTGATTTTTATCAAGTAAAGAAAGCAGGCTAAATGAAAAATATTTGGCTTGATAGAATTCTCATAACAATTATTTGGCTCGTGTATTTAGCCTGTCATGCAGGTCTGTTATTTAACCATTCTGGAGATATTTTGATTTTTAATCAACAAATGCCAGCATTTATTACAATTGAAAATATAGGTTGGTTAATGGTGAATGGCTTACTTGTTGCACTCACTTGGACAATTATTCGTGAAGCTTTTGTCACAAAAGGACAACGTGATTTATACCGTTTATATATTCGTCCGTTCATGCTTCAATCCTTAATTTTCGTCCTTATTTGGATTATTGCATGGTTTAATGGCATGGATTTAGTTTACTTTTTAGTGTCTGCATTATTAATGACTACATTATTAAATACCATCCGTTTAATCAGTGGTAAGGTGCAATTACGTCAACAGAAATGGCTGAAGTTTCCTTTAGGATTGGCTTTTGGAAGTGCAATAGCAATGATGTTCATGAGCTTGGCTCTTTTTACAAATGTAACAATTACACCACTAGCAGAATTTTGGTTTACACTCTTGTTGATTGTTGCAATGATTGCCGTCAGTGTCTATTCATATGTTAAATACGGTAATGAAATGATTATGCTTCCGACCACTGCCTATTTATTAGGACTTGTTATTCGTTGGTGGGGACAAGATTTTGACATTTTAATCATAGCTATTTTAGGATTTGTAATATCATTAGGATTATATATCTATATTTTATACTTACAGAGAAAAGAACAAATCGATAAATAATTAAATGCAAAAGATGTTCGCAATGATTCAAGCGGACATCTTTTTTATATTTTCTATTGACAAATAGTGAGCTTGTGATACAATGATTTGGTGCGCAAAGTCCGCACATGAGTGGGAGGAGGAAAACTCCGCTAACCACATCACGATTTATAATAAGGAGGAATGTTTCGTGGCTAAAAAAGTCATTACTCAAGTTAAATTACAAATTCCAGCGGGACAAGCAAGTCCAGCTCCACCAGTAGGTCCAGCACTTGGACAAGCAGGTGTAAATATCGTTGCATTTACGAAGGAATTTAATGCACGTACACAAGAACAAAATGGGATGATTATTCCAGTTGTTATTGATGTATATGAAGATCGTTCGTTCACTTTCATTACTAAGACTCCACCAGCTCCAATTTTATTGAAAAAAGCTGCAGGAATCGACAAAGCATCAGGTGAACCTAATAAAAACAAAGTAGCTTCAGTGACAAGCGATCAAGTTCGCGAAATTGCTGAAATCAAAATGGCAGATTTAAATGCAGCAGACGTGGAAGCTGCAATGCGCATGGTCGAAGGTACTGCTCGCTCAATGGGTATTACTGTCGAAGGCTAAGCAATAAGCAGCTTCTCGCCCCGTATTCTATCGGGTGTGGGAGGATAAACCGTTAAAACCACAAGTATAGGAGGAAATTTAAATGGCTAAAAATAAAAAATATAAAGCAGCATTAGAAAAAGTTGACCGTCATAATGAATATGGCGTCCAAGAAGCAATTGCATTAGCTAAAGAAATCAGTTATGCAAACTTCGATGAAACAGTTGACTTATCATATAATTTAAATATTGACGTTCGTCAAGCAGATCAACAAATCCGTGGAGCAATGGTATTGCCACATGGTACAGGTAAAACACAAACTGTTGTTGTTATTGCTTCAGGAGATAAAGCACAAGAAGCACAAGATGCGGGTGCAGATTATGTCGGAGAAGCAGACTTAATCGCTAAAATTGATGGCGGTTGGTTAGACTTTGATGTCTTAGTTGCAACACCAGATATGATGGGACAAGTAGGTCGTTTAGGACGTGTTCTAGGTCCTAAAGGATTAATGCCAAACCCTAAAACAGGAACAGTAACTGCAGATGTTGCTAAAGCAGTATCAGATATCAAAGCAGGTCAAGTTCAATATCGCGCAGATAAAGCGGGAATTGTCAATGTCCCTGTAGGGAAAGTATCATTTACTGATGAACAATTAGCAGAGAACATTAAAGCATTACAAGATCGTATTGTTAGCTTGCGTCCTGCTGCAGTTAAAGGTAACTTTATTATTTCAGCAACATTATCAACAACAATGGGACCTGGAATTAAAGTTGGCTTTACTAAACCAGAAGAAAAGAAATAATAAATAAATGATTGACGAATTGAAATAAATTCGTTATGATAACATTTGTGTAAAACGACCGAAGACAGTAAGTGGCACAGCCTTAATTTCTTACCGAGGAAGTTCCAATAAACTGGAATGTATCTCTATGTCTAAGTCGGCATAGAGATTTTTTTATGAAAATCTCTATCTAAACTTAACGGAGGTGAAAATAAATTGGCAAGAAGAATTGTTACAAAAGAAGAGAAAGCACAACAAGTTGATACAATTGCTGAGAAATTGTCTCAAGCAACAAGTATTGTTGTTGTAGACTATCTTGGTTTAACAGTTGAAGAAGTCACTGATTTACGTAAACAATTACGTGATGAAGAAATTGAAATGCATGTTGTGAAAAACACTATTTTACGTCGTGCAGCAGAAGCAGCTGAATTATCAGATTTAAATGAGAGCTTCACAGGACCTACAGCTGTCATCATCGGTAAGGATGATGTTGTATTGCCAGCTAAAATCACCAATGATTTCGCAAAAAATGCAGAAGCATTAGAAATCAAAGGTGGAGCAATCAATGGCAACATCGTCAGCGTTGATGAAATCAAAAAAGTGGCGGCATTACCAAGTCGCGAAGGTATTCTATCAATGTTACTTTCTGTATTACAAGCACCTGTTCGCAATGTGGCTTATGCAGTCAAAGCTGTGGCAGATGCAAAAGAAGAAGATGTAGCATAATTATTTATCAATCAATCATAAAACAAAATACATATAAAATGGAGGAACATAACAATGGCATTAAACATTGAACAAATTATTGCTGATTTAAAAGAAGCAACAATTATTGAATTAGCTGACTTAGTATCAGCAATCGAAGAAGAATTCGGAGTATCAGCGGCAGCTCCAGTTGCAGCAGCAGGAGCTGGTGCAGGTGAAGCAGCAGAAGAGCAAACAGAATTTGACGTTGAGTTACAAGAAGCTGGCGCAGCGAAAATTAAAGTAATCAAAGCTGTTCGTGAAGCTACTGGTTTAGGATTGAAAGAAGCGAAAGAATTAGTTGACGGCGCTCCTTCAATTATTAAAGAAGGCGTTTCTAAAGAAGATGCTGATGAATTAGTAGCAGCAATTGAAGAAGCTGGCGGTAAAGCAGAAGCTAAATAATTAATGAGCTATTTTAAAGAGTATCCTTTGGCTCTATGTCAAATAATGTTGATGGAGCTTTTGACGACTGATATTTCAGTCGTCTTTTTTATGCGCTTTTCTGTAAGTTATACTTTCTGTCTGCTTCCTCTTCACTGAAATATAAGTGGCGTGGTGGTTGGGGATTGAT
>JBHWOV010000126.1:0-3966 GCA_043424535.1 Aerococcaceae bacterium | reverse complement strand
CCCTTTAAAAGTAGAAAATATGTCAAGTGGTTATAGACAGATACCAGTATTGAAGGATATCAATTTTTCAATCGATTATGGCGAAATTATTGGTCTTATTGGCCTAAATGGTGCTGGGAAATCAACCCTTTTGAAAACAATCTTGGGATTACTAATTCCTCAAGAAGGAACTATAACAATAGATGGACAAACGATATTAGATAATCATTCGCACTATGCACAAAATATTGCATACATTCCTGAAACACCAATTCTTTATGAAGAATTAACATTGCAAGAGCATATTGAAATGACCGCATTAGGTTATAATATACCGATTGAAGTAGCACTAGAGAGAGCTGAACCTTTGCTAAAGCTTTTTCGGTTAGATAATGTTATGAATTGGTTTCCGATACATTTCTCTAAAGGTATGAAACAAAAAGTGATGATTATTTGTGCATTGATTACAGATGCTCGCCTACTCATCATTGATGAGCCGTTCCTAGGGTTAGATCCCTTAGCAATTAAAGAATTTATTGCTCTTTTAAAAAAACGTGCTTCAGAAGGAAGTGCTATTTTGTTTACGACACATATGCTTTCAATTGCTGACGAGTTATGTGATTCTTATTTATTATTAAGTGATGGCTGTTTGATTGGGCAAGGTGATCTGACAAATCTGAGAGAGCAATTTAAAGATGAAGATGCGTCATTAGAAGATATTTATTTTGCTATGACTGATAAAAAAGCAACAGTCCCTATTGAAAAGAGTGGTCAATGATGCAAAGCTTAAATACTTTATGGAAGAAACGTTTTTCAAATTATACAAAGGAATTAGGAAAGTATGGAAAATTAATTTTCAATGATCATTTATCCATTATTCTTTTTGTATTACTAGGGTTTGGAGCAATAGCCTATCAAAATTTGTTAACTCAAATATCAGAGTTAGGTCCCGGACAAGGGGTATTACCTGTAGTAATAATTAGTATTTTTTTACTCTGGCTAATATTTTTGATGGGACAACCATTGTGGCTAACTAAACCAGCGGATATTAGTTATCTATTTCCAAGGGGACATGCGTTTGATAATTATTGGTTAAAAGGAACGCTTATTGGGGTACTATTTCCAGTCATTAGTTTAGTTATGCTTGGAATTCTTGTCTATCCTTTTATAGTCAGTGTGACGTTTTGGGAAATGGAATTAATGTGGCTGTTTTTGTTTTGGTTGATATTAGCACGAATCATTAGCGGATTAATATATTACTTAGCCATTTATCAAATGCCTTTTACATCTTTAATGCGTTTACGATCAATTCATGGCCTAGTTTTTATTATTTTGCTATTCTTTTTACTATTATTGCCACTTAAATGGGGAAATATTATTGTAGGACTTATCTTTGCTATTATCATGATATGGATTTGTTCACAAATGCGAAAAAGAAATCAATATGCGATTGATTTTAACTATGTCGTGAAAAGTGAAGAACAAAGACAAGCGAATTTTTATCGATTAATATCTTTATTCGTAGATGTTCCTACAATAAAACCAGAAATAAAAAGACAAAAATATTTAGATCATCTGTTTTTAAAATTACCACACTTAAATAGAAATCGTTATGGATTTTTATTTATTAGGCAGTTATTTAGAAATAATTTATATCGCTCCATCTGGATAAAAGTAACTTTATTTATGGCAGTGATTATATTTTTGATAGATATTCCGTGGTTAATAGGGCTAGCTGGAATTACTGGTATGTTCATGACCGTCATTCAACTATTGCCGCTTTTATATAGTTATGACACCCATCCTTTTCAACAAATCTATTCTAACAATGAAGATAATAAATTATTTGCTTTTCAGCAATCCATTTTTATTATATTAATGATTCAATTAGCCATTTTTCTTATTAGTGCTCTAATCTCTTCGGGATGGGGATTCTGGATAATCGGGCTAATATTGATTTGGGGTCTTTTTATTTTGGGGATTCTTTACGTATATATTCCGTGGTGGAGTCGTCGCACTCAAAAACATAAATGATAAGATATATTCTGTTGAATGTTTGCAAAATTTAATTGCCTCTAAATTTGGAATTGAGAGTCCAAATTTAGAGGCAATTTTTTCATAGCTAAGTTTATTTCTACATTAATGAATGTCATTGTTACATATAGAGGGCTCTATGGGCGCTATTTATCTTTTGTACTTAATAAACGTAGTCCATTTAAAATAACTAAAATAGTAGAACCTTCATGGAAAATTACACCAGTTGGTAAATCGAGCCAGCCTAACAGATTCAAGATGATTAAAACAATGATAACGCCAACGGCAAAAATAATATTTTGGCGAATAATTTTATTGAGTTTGCTACTTAATTCAAAAGTATAATATAATTTTTGTAAATTATTTTCCACCATAACGATATCCGCAGATTCCATTGCAATTGACGAACCACTTCCCATAGCAATTCCGATATCGGCATTAGCTAGGGCAGGTGCGTCATTTATACCATCTCCGATCATCGCAATCATGCCATCTTCATTGTTTTTTTGAGCATCAAAAATATGATTGATCTTATCTTCAGGTAATAAACTAGCATAATAATGATCGATATTTGTTTGTTCCGCGACGAGTTGTGCTACTTGTTCATTGTCTCCTGTTAGCATAACGACATCTACATCTGCGTTCTTAAATTGAGTCACCGCTTCAATTGCCTGTGGACGAATTTGATCTTCGAGAGCGAAATAACCTACGATTTCATTGTTACTGCCGACAAAAATTGTCGTTAAATGAGCAGCTGATTTATGACGATAGTTATTTGGATCTATGTAATCATCGAATGCTGAAGGTTTTCCGATAGTTATATCACCCATTTTCATGCCCTTACCAGGTATTTCCATTACTTCGTCATTTGTTTTTTTATTAGGTGAGACAGCTTTAAATTTTTGAATAATGGCTTTAGCAATAGGGTGATTCGAATGCTGTTCCATATAGATAACATAGGGTAAAATGGTATCATCAATAGCATAATCAACAACATCAAAACTACCATAAGTTAAGGTTCCTGTTTTATCAGAGAATAGGACAGTTGTATCCGTTAAGGCTTCTAATGTTGCACCACCTTTTATTAAGACGCCATTACTCGCGCCATTACTAATCGCAGATAATGTTGCGGGAGTAGCTGAAGCTACAAGAGCACATGGACTGGCTACAGTCAATAGAACCATTCCACGATAAAAAGCTTCTTGGAAAGAATAGTCAGCCAAAAACATCAATAATAAAATAAATACGGGTACAGCGATAAGAACGCCGATCACATATTTACTCTCGAATTTATCAATAAAGCGAGCAACTTTTGATGGTCTAGTTTGGGCCTCTTCAACCATGCGAACGATATTTGAAAACACTGTTTGATCGCTTGTTTTATTTACAGTTAATTGAAAAGCATTTCCTTCATTCACTGTTCCAGCAAAAATTTCTTCACCTTTTTCTTTTGTAACAGGAACAGATTCTCCAGTTAAGGCGGCTTCATTGATCATGACTGTCCGATCTATTGTTCCGTCAATAGGAATGTTACTTCCCTTCGCCACGAGAACACGATCGCCTATTTGTAGTTCGTCAGTTTGAACTATTTTTGTTTCATGATCATTAATGATTAATTCAGCTGTGTCAGGGACTTGTCCCATCAGCTTGGTAATAGAAGCAGTTGATTTATCATTAACATAATCTTCTAACACTTCTGCACCTGCAAATATTAACAGCAACATGGCACCTTCAGATTCATAATTGATTAGCACGGCACCCAGTGCAGCTAGAATCATGAGTAAATCAACATTGGGTCTGCCAGAAGCAAATGTTTCTGTAATGGCTTCTTTGGTAGCATAAAATCCTAAAAAGAAAATGGCAAAATAAAAAATTATACGACTATATTCAGAGTGATTAAATTGCAAGACAAAACCCAGAATGGTTAATATAAATCCAATAAGGAGAAATTGT
>JBHWOV010000125.1:0-18325 GCA_043424535.1 Aerococcaceae bacterium | reverse complement strand
ACGTGTTTTAAAAATGTAAATAAATATTATGGAGATTTTCATGCATTAAAAAATATCAATCTTGATATTAGTCCCGGAGAGGTCGTGACCTTACTCGGACCGTCTGGCTCGGGAAAAAGTACCTTATTACGCTGTATTAATGGTCTAGAGAAAATAACCGATGGTGAACTCTATGTATTTGATAAAAATATTGCGGACAAAGACACGGACATCCGTAAAGTACGGGAAAAATTAGGGATGGTTTTCCAACATTTTGAATTATATCCTCACTTAACAATTATGGATAATATTACCTTAGCACCAATGAAGGTATTAGGTGAATCGGAAGAAGAAGCGACAGCAACAGCTGATCGCTTACTTGAGCGTGTCGGTATGGCAGAACATAAAGACAAATATCCCCACCAAATTTCTGGTGGTCAACAACAAAGAGTCGCCATCGCTCGAGGTTTAGCAATGAAACCCAAGGCGATGCTTTTTGATGAACCAACATCGGCACTCGATCCAGAAACGATTGGTGATGTCCTTCGTATTATGAAGAAAATCGCGATCGAAGATAAGATGATGATGGTTGTTGTAACGCATGAGATGGGCTTTGCTGAGGAAGTTTCGGACCGTACGGTTTTCATGGTCAAAGGCGAAATTATTGAAGACCGCCCAAGTCATGACTTTTTCGAGAATCCACAAGATCCACGGGCACAGGAATTCTTAGCACAAGTTATTGAGAAAAAATAGAAGGAGCATTGTCATGTTTAAAAGAAAGCGTATTTTAAGTATTATCAGTATCTTTATATTGACACTATGCTTGTCACTGACTCCCATTCAAGCATTGACCGGCCAAGCAAATATCGCAGATCGAGTGCTTAATGAAGAAAATCCGGTCCTTCGCTGGGGTGTCAAAGCAGATACCAAACTCTTTGGTTATTACAATATTGCAGAAGGCGAGATTCAAGGCTTTGACGTGGATATCGCGAAAGCATTGACCGATGAAATAACGAATGGTACCGGAACTGCTGAATTTGTTGAGGTGACTTCTAAAACCCGTGTTCAACTGCTCTTAAATGGAAATATTGACGCCATTATTGCGACGATGACAATCACACCGGAACGCGAAGAAGTCGTTGATTTTACAGACAGCTATTTTGATGCAGGTCAGTCGCTACTGGTACCTAAAGATTCTGAAATTGAGCATGTAGATGATCTAACATCTGAACATACGATTATTGCCGTCAAAGGCTCCACTTCAGCGCAAAATATTCGCGAATTGAAACCTGAAGTAAATATAGTTGAATTAGAAAATTATAGTGAAGGGTTTATCGCACTACAATCAGGTCAAGGAGATGCTTTAACGACGGATAATGCGATACTGATGGGGATGGCAGCCGATAATGACGACTATCGTCTCATTGGAGAGAACTTTACTGAAGAACCTTATGGTATTGCGATTTCACCAGATCAGCCAGAATTTTTAGCATTAGTGAATGAAGCCTTAGACACGATCAAAGAAAATGGTGTCTATGATGAAATTTATAATAAATGGTTTGGTGATATTATGGAGGTGTCGAATTAATGGAAATCATTAATTTATTTCAATCATATTGGCCAATGTTATTAGAAGGGTTCAAAAACACATTAATTGCGAGTGCAATCGCACTGATAGGGAGTCTAATTATCGGAACCTTAATGGCCATTTTACAATTGAGTTCGAATCGTTGGTTATCTGGAATTGCCAATGCTTATGTTGAATTTTTTAGAAATATTCCACTATTAATTATCGTCATGTTCTTCTATGTTGCAGTACCACTTTATGGGATTCCGATTACTGGTTTCTGGGCAGGGGTGATTGGATTAACGATTTATACATCCAGTTTTATTGCAGATAATGTGCGTGCAGGTATTTTATCCATTGATAAAGGACAACGAGAAGCGGGTCTCTCGCAAGGGTTAACAGAACAAGAAGTGATGCGCTATATCGTTTTACCACAAGCCGCTCGAAAAGTCTTGCCACCACTCGGTAATCAGACGATCAATTTAGTTAAAAACTCTTCGATTTTAGCAATGGTTGCAGGTCTTGATTTAATGTATTACGGGGATTTAGTCGCTTCAGAAACATTTTTAACCATTGATACATATGTATTGGTTGGGATTTTATATTTATTTATTACCGTCCCATTAACTATTTTGATACAAAAAATCGAAGCATATGTCGGACAGAAGTATTAGGAGGTTGACATGGATTTTATAGGTGCTCTATCATGGGTGAATATGCGATTTTTACTGCAAGGGTTCTTGGTCACAATCCAAGTAGCACTTGTTGTCATGGTGATTAGTTTAATTTTAGGTATTGTATTTGGTGTGTTGCGCTATTTAGACATCCCAATATTATCTAAAGTATTAGGATTAATCATCGATACCATTCGAAATCTTCCGCTTCTCTTAATTATCTTTTTTACCTATTTTGCTTTGCCGCAATTAGGGATTCGACTGAATTTATTTTGGTCGACCGTAGCGGCCATGTCAGTATTTGAGTCAGCGATGATTTCAGAAATCATTCGGGGAGGATTGAATGCTTTACCAAAAGGTCAATATGAAGCAGCTTTAGCGTCTGGGATGACGATTCCGCAAACAATGAGTTTGATTTTATTACCACAAGCTCTTCGTCAGACTTTACCTTCTGTTGTGAGTCAATTGATTGCATTAATTAAGGATACGTCACTAGCGACGATTATCTCCTTACCTGAAATGATGCACAATGCGAAGATTATTTATGGACAAAATACGGATTATGTTATTCCGATGTTTGTCATTACAGCGCTATTATATTTTGTGATTTGTTACTCATTATCACGTTTTTCAAAATATTTAGCTAAAGCGACATTATAAAAAGTAATTATCTAACTAGACAATCTCTGATTATTTCAACCATGCCCCATTCAATTGGGTATGGGCATAAATAAAAGAGATTGTTTTTTTTATTTTATATCGTAAATAGCGATATATTTTTCTGATAACATGATGATTTGTTTATTTATTATTAGGTGATAAAAAATGAACAAATTACAATATTGGAAACAATCGGTGAATATAAAGTATTTTGCAATTGCTGTAGGCATCGTATTATTATGGTTTCTAAATCAAGGCACCTTTTTTTCTCAACCATCACAAGACGATTTGTTTGCAATCGAAGAGACTGCTGAGTGGGATCAAACGTCATCCGTTGAACAATCCTCCGAATCATCGGTTGAGCCGCTCATCATTTATGCTGAAATAAAAGGAGCGGTCCAGCACCCAGGCGTGTACTCTTTTAACGAAGGGGATCGTGTGATGGATTTGGTTCATGCGGCAGGTGGTGTGACGGATGAAGCAGCACTAGAAGCTATTAATCAGGCTCTATTAATACAAGATCAAATGAGTTTGACTGTTCCAACCTTTGATGAATGGCAAATACAAAAAGAAACCGTGGATTTGGCGGATCAGACCACATTGGACGGCATTCAAACTGAAATGTCAACTTCAACCTTAGTTAATATAAATACCGCAGATTCACAACAATTGCAAACATTACCAGGTATCGGACCAAAAAAAGCAGAAGCAATTATCGCTTATCGAGACGAAAATGGCAGTTTTCAGGCGATTGAAGACATCATGGCGATTTCTGGCATCGGTGAGAAGACATTTGAACAATTGGCACCACTCATTCAAGTAGGTCCTTAATATGTTTTCACAAATAAAGTACTATGGTTTATTGTTTTTTGTCTTTATACTATTATTGTGTATCAGTTTCCTAGAAAAACAGTGGGGTTGGTATGTTTTAACAGTCCTTTGTTCGGTACGGATTTTTTGGAATGGTTCTGCATTTCGGTGGGGATTAGTCATATTAAGTGTCTTTTTTTGTGGACGTCTTATTATACTTGAAAGTGAATTGACAGCACGTCAACAATTACCAATGCAAGAATCAGTTCGCGTGCGTATTCAAGTCGATCCTCATGATGTCACATTGACAGAAGGAATGGTCCGTGGAGAAGGGAAATTGAAGACTGCTGACCGCGATATACCTATTCAATGGTTTAGTAGAGAAGAACAAATGATTGAACAATTTCAAAGACATAATATTGAACAAGTCGAAGATTGGCGAGTTACTGGAGCGATTCAACATGTTTCACCGGCTTTAAATTTTCATGTCTTTGATTATAGTAATTTTCTCGAAAAGAAAGGTATTTATCATTCGATTGAAATCCAAGCATTAGAGCAAAGAACTGTTTCACAAGAACTCCATTCCAAGTGGCGCACGTTTGCTTATCAAATAAAGGAACCATTGATGGATCATAATAATTTATGGATTCATCTTCACAATCGCTTATTATTTCGTTTAGATGATGCGGCAGTGGATGAGCTGATGGATTTAATGCGTATTTGGGGTGTCATCCACTTATTTTCCATATCCGGAATTCAAGTCCATTGGTTACGTAAGAAGGGCGTGTTATTTTTTGCGTGGATTGGCTTACGTTTGGACCGAGCGCGTTGGTTTGTTGAAATATTATTATTTTTATATGGTTGTTTAATCGGTTGGCCGATTGGTGTATTAAGAGCGCTCGGAACACATTATATGCGTTTAGCGACAGCGTTTTTTAATTGGCCGCTTTCTCGGATGGATCAAATTGCTTATGTAGGAATACTGATTTTATTGGTGAATCCATTGCAATTATACTCTTTAGGCTTTCAATTGAGTTTTGGTTTAACATTGATAATCCATTTTTTTACACATCATTATCCTAATTTTCATCATTTATCCTCTTGGAAGCAGCAAGGCATGCTAACTGCATTGAGTATGCTAATCGTCTGGCCAGTGACGATGCAATTGACGCATCAATGGTATCCATTGCAAATGGTATCGAGTTTAGTGATGGGATATTTCTTCAGTGATTATTTATTAGGAATGATGATTGCTACGAGTCTGATGTTATTTAGTGGTTTGGATATCTTTGTTCCGATATTTAAATTTCTTTCAGACATGCTAATATTACTGCATGAATGGGCAATTTATCTCAATCCAATACAATTCGTTGAATGGAATACAGGCTATCTGGCGCCTCTTTCATTTATAATATTATTACTTTGTCCGATTATTTATCTCTATCAATTGCCTAAAAAACCACTTCAAACAATCGTGCTACTAACAGTAATGTATAGTGTGGTCCTTTTTGTTATGCCTCATCTTTCAAGGGATGCGGTTATTACCATTCTCTATGTCGGTCAAGGCGATGCAATGTTAATTGAATGGCCTCATCGACGTGAAGTTTGGCTGATTGATACCGGTGGCAAAATGAATTGGGGCGAGAATGAAGTAGCAATAGATAATGAAGAAGCGTCGCGTCATTTAATACCGGCCTTAAAAGCACTTGGAGTCAATCGGCTAACAGGGGTCATCATCACCCATCCAGATATTGACCATATGGGAAATTTAATCGGGCTCGTTGAAGTAATTCCCATTAAACATATTTATTTAACAGAATATACAGCTCATAGTGATATATTTAAACAATTTCTTCCTCTACTAAAAAAATTAGCGCCAAAAATACAATACCAACTCGTTTCGACAGAACGGCGCCAATCAATCGTAAAGGGCGCGCTGGAAGTGATTGCTCAAGATCCGCAAAGTCTCTATACGGAAGATGATCAATCAAATCGTACATCTATTATCTCTACGCTGCATTTTTATGGCAGAACTCTTCTATCCTTGGGGGATATTACGAGTGCTGAAGAGCATAAATATTTAAGTTATTTTCAAACATTAGAGCCAACCATGATAAAATTAGCGCATCATGGTAGTCATACAGGTACATCGACTAAATTATTAACGGGTCTCCAAGCTCAATGGGCTTTTATTTCGGCTGGGCAAAAGAACCGATATGGCCATCCGCATCCTGAAGTGATCGAACGTTTAGAAGAAAATCATTATCGTTATTTATCGACGAGTGATGTCGGGGCCATTCAAATTCGCATTCAAGCAAATGGACGCTATTCGATTAAAGTACGTCAAATACCAATGAATCAACCTTAAATTGCCATTCAAATTTCTGAACATTGATATTGGTGAATATTTTAATGTTTCGAATGTGAGATTCAAGTTTTCGTTAAAATATTACTAAAATTGTGATAGAATGAATAAGAATATAAATACGAAGAGAGGGACAAAATATTGAATCGCCAAGAAGAAGCATTAAAAGCTTTCGTCGGGGTGCGTCGTACGAATGAGAAGCTCAATCAATTGGATCGATTAGCAACACAAGCTTATTCGCTCAATCTCAATGAATTTGCGGTTTTGGAATTATTATTACATAAGGGAGATACGCCAATTCAACAAATTAAAGAGAAAATATTGATTGCGAGTAGTTCGACCACTTATATTATTGATCAATTAGTCAAAAAAGGGCTCGTTCAACGAATTCCCTGTAGTAATGATCGAAGAGTTACTTATGCATCTTTAACCTCTGAAGGACGGAAGGTTATTGAAGAAACATTTCCAATCCATGCTTCTTACATTGAAGAAACATTTTCTGTTTTATCCGATGAAGAGCTGGCGGATTTTAGAGATTATTTGAAACGAATAAGCCGTCAAAGTGAAATGGTAGACGTAAAGAAAAACGATGATGACTCTAATGATTAGGAAGAGGTTTAATTAATGAAACGAATTTTGTTAGGATTTTTGGCAGTGTTTATTTTAGCTGGTTGCCAAGGACAAGACACAGCAAATAGTGAAAATACAGAACAGGCGGAAGAAACAGTCGATGTTTCAACCGAAGAATCTGTAGAAAATGCGACAAGTGAAAATACAGCGAGTGAATCTGAAGAGACAGATTTGACCCAGCGTGAAGATGGCATCCCGCATGCATGGACAGATTATTCTGCTTATGCTGAACCAAATGAAGAGGGATATGCTTATGAAATTTATCCAGATCCGGATATTTCATCTGAAATCTTACCAATCACTCCTTCATCCGAAGATGTTCTATTATTTACTTTTGATGATGCGCCTCAAACACCAGGAACACATGCGTTGGAAATGGCACAATTGATGAAATCAAAAGATGTGAATGCAATATTCCTAGTTAATGGAATGTATCTTGAAAATGATGAAAATATCGAAACCATCAGAAAAGTACACGAATTAGGATTCGAAATCGGGAATCATACAGAAACACATGAAAATCAGCGTGATCTGACTTATGAGCAAAAATATGCTGAAATTAAAACAACCAATGACAAAATTGAAGAGATTACTGGTCAACCTGTCCGTTGGTTTAGACCACCATTTGGTCAATTCGATATGGACACGATTTTAATTTGTAATGAATTAGGTTTACAATTAATTAATTGGTCCTTTGGTTATGACTGGATGGATGAATATCTTGACGGTGATGCATTAGCAGCAATCTCATTGGATAATGAATATTTAAGAGGTGGCGCAAATATTTTAATGCATGACCGTGAATGGACTTATCATGCATTAGAGCGTATGATTGATGGCTACCGTGAAAAAGGCTATCATATCGTTGACCCATATTTAATTAAACATCAACGCAATTCAGAAGAGCCAATGCAATAATATAAGTAATGGGATAATAAACCTGTCTCATCAATAAACATTCAGCGTCGACATATTATTTTTATGAAAGAATACTGAGTAAATCAGTGCATTAGACAATCGAATCCCAGATACCAAATCAGGAGATTGCCTAATTTCCTTTTAAAAAATATATGTCGACTTTTTTATTTTAAAAATGCATGACAAATAAATGAGAAGGAGGCCAGATAATGAAACAATGGGTAAAAAATACTTTATATATAATGGGTGGTCTAGTTACTGGTAGCTATTTATTTGACCGCTATTATCGCAAGCAATTTGATTATATTCAATACGAAGAGTTTGAAACGGTTATTGAACCGGAGGAGATTGACCTTCCAGATATTCACTGGATTCAAGAAGAAAATTATGGACAAGAGATGACTAAATTTGTCATTCCGATAATTTATTCTAATTTCCATGCTTATCATCACAAACATAATGACATTGACTTTACGATTCAACATTTCATTCCTTATAGCCAGCAACCGGATGCGACAATTTTTATTTTACATGGCTTTAAAGAATTTAAAGAAGTGTATTCAGAAATCATTTATTATTTATTGCAGCTGAATTATGAAGTCTTTATTTATGATCATCGTGGCCATGGACAATCCAATGTGCCAGCAGACAGTGAGATTAACATCAATGACTTTGAACTATATACAGAAGATGCGCTGGCGATTATTCAAAATGTTGTTTTACCCCATCAATTAGCAAAAGACATCATTGTTTTAGGACATTCAATGGGTGGCTTAGTCAGTTTAAATCTTATTGAACAAGCCCCACATCTTATTAATGGAGCAATCTTAAATTCGCCAGAGCTGATGCTTAATACTGGTAATTTACCTGTTTCCTTTGCGAATCTGATTGTAGCAGTTTTAGATCAATTTGATTTCGGCACCGATTTATTTCTTACAGAAGAGACTTTGGATGACCCACGATTAAATTATTTATTGAAGGACATTATTCTCAGTCGCTCAGATCATCGAAGAGAATATCTCTATGCGCTTGGTGGAGAATTATATGACCATGTGGCGCAAGCAGGTGGAATTGAATGGATTCATCAATCGTTTAAAGCGATGATGCGTATTGTCAACCCCGATAACTTAGAAAAGGTTTCCCGTCCGATTGTTTTAATTCGAGCTGAAAATGATGATTTAGTCCAATCTGCTGGTTTATATACTGCGGCCCATTATTTAGCGAATGCCCATTTATATTGTGTGCCAGGTGGACGCCATGAAAATTTACTCGATCAAGATGAACCACTTTACGCCCTAATTGCGTGTATTCATGGAGAGATTCAGACAATGATTCAATAAAAAAGCTCCTCAGTTTGAGGAGCTTTCTCATTATTATATTTTTTCAAAACCAGCGATAATACCTTGATGTTCTGCGTAGAACTCACAGAGGCCACCCATTTCAATGATAGAAATCGTTGCGTCAGGATATTTTTCAATAATTTTGGTTCGCAATGTTTCTGCTAAGGGAAGATTGGAGGCATGAGCGATTTCAATGCGTTTGCCGTTGAATTTATGGGCCTTTAATTCATCTAAAAAGGTGCGTATGGCACGTTTTTCGCCGCGTGCTTTATTTGCGAGTTCAATCAATCCATCGGCCGTTCTTTGGCCAATGATATGAATATTTAATAAGCCCACCATTTGTCCCATTAATTTATTGACACGTCCGGCGCGAACGAGATTGTCAATGCTTTTGAGTATAAATAAGACATCTGTTTTGCTGCCATATTCTTTCATTTGTGCAGTCATTTCTTCAAAACTGACCCCTTGATTTGCTAATTCTAGCGCTTTTTGAACTTGAATATTCATTTCTGCACACGCCGAAGCCGTGTTAATCACTTCGATATTAATGTCAGGATTTTCTTCTAACAACAATTCTTTCCCTAACATGGCACTATTATAGCTTCCGGAGAGATTTTTCGATACGCAGAAGCAAAGAACATTTTCGGCGCCACGAAAGGCATTCGCATAATGATCTGGGGCTGGACAAGCTGTCGATGCCCCTTGTTTTGCTTCCTTTAAAGCTTTTCTGTATTCTTCCATATCGATATTTTGGTCATCAATAAAAGATTGGTCTTCAATATTAATAATGAGTGGAACGGATTCAAAGTCAACCGACGGATCTAAATGGTCAACTTCACGAATGTCGCAAATTGAATCCGCGACGATTTTCCATTTTTTCATACTTTGGCCTCCTAATATTTCTTAAAAGTAGTATACCTGACACATTTAAAATGTTCAAATAATAGATTTTGTGACAGTTAATGCCATAATAGGTATCTGTGCGATAATTTGTTATAATAATCAAGAAGTGATTAATGAAAGTATGAGGTATTGGCAAAGGGGATTTTTATGTTTAAAATCATTCACACTAATGATATCCATAGCCACCTTGAGAATTGGCCAGGGATTAAACAATTCATCACACAACGAAAAAAGAGCTATCAAGAAGCGCAAATACCGTTTTTAATTATGGATATTGGCGATGCAATCGATGCCTATCATCCGATGATTGAAGCAACTAAAGGTAGAATCATGATTGAATTATTTAATGAGATTGCGTATGATGGTGTGACGATTGGAAATAATGAGGGCATCAATATTACACCCGACCATTTAAAGGAGCTTTATGCAGAAGGTACATTTGATGTCACGATTGCAAATTTACTCGATGGTAATTATCATCAAATTCCAGAATATGCCGAACCTTATCTCGAATATACAGTTGATAATCAAAAAATTATCATCATTGGGTTGACGGCACCTTATCCTACTTATCATTATAATGATTATCGTATTTTATCACCGGTAGAGGCTTTAAAGCCTCTGTTAAAGGAAATTCAGGCTTTAAGTCCAGATTTTATTATCTTATTATCGCATCTTGGACTGAATGAAGATCGTTATATAGCGCAAGTATTTCCGCAAATTGATTTAATTCTTGGTGGACACACACATCATTTATTACCAGAAGGGGAATGGGTCAATCAAACCTTGTTGACAGGATGTGGACGCTATGGTCAATATATAGGCGAAGTAACCGTGGATTATAATCAGAATGAAAAGCGTTTTGAACTCCAGGCAGAAACATTTCCTATTGAACCAAGTCGAGATCATTATATATCTATTGGCGAACAATCTTTAACTGAACAGACACTACCGATGTTTGAATTTTCATTACAGGCGGATTTATTAACAGGACCGAACAGTTTTATTCAATTTGGATTGGCGACGATCCAATCATTTGCGGATGCAGATGTCGCTGTACTCAATAATGGGTTGTTTTTAAGCGATTTGTCAGCTGGTCAGACCAATGCATATGAATTGCAGAAGGCCTTACCCCATCCGATGCATTTAGCACGATTGGTGATGTCAGGGCAACAATTACTGGATGTTTTAAATCAATTCCAGGACAAACAAAATGAATTAGTGGACCGCCCAATTAAGGGGCTGGGATTTCGTGGCGAGTATTTTGGTCAGTTAATGTTGAGAGGTGCCGAGCGTGACTCGTCAAGCCAACAATGGCATGTCAAGGGTGAACCCATTGATTTGACGAAAACATACAGTTTAGTAACCGTTGATCATTTACTCTTTTTGCCATTTTTTACTGAATTACAAGAAATTGAAAACCGAGAGCTCTTATTCCCAGAATTATTGCGTGAAGTGATCGCTTGGGGGCTAGAGTCAATAGAGAGGAAAGATAATGATGTCTGAATCAAATTTATCAAGCGAAATCACAAATTTATTAAATGAGTTAACGACGGATGATGGCGAGTCTATTTTAATATCACAAATAGATTCAGAGACCATTATTATCGAAGAAGAAACTTATCTTCTTGTTGAAAATTATCGTGAAGGATTTGAATTGGATGCCTTCAAAGCACGCTATCAGCCATTTTTTGAAAAGTTTGACTTTATTGTCGGTGATTGGGGACATGAACAATTACGTTTACGAGGTTTTTATCAAATCAGTCAATCCGGTGTACCATATGATCAAACGATTGATTTACTTGAAGATTATATTTTAGTATATTGTAATTTTGGATGCCGTTATTTTGTTATTGGCAAGGAAGAAGCGGTGGCAGAATATAAAGCATTGTATCCAAATTATATTGAGAAAATGCCTAAAGTAAGTGGTCGTAAAAAACCTAAAACAAAAACGGGCAAGAAAATTAATCCTAAGAAAGGCATCATTACCAATAGCAAAACAGAAAAGAGAAAAAATAAAAAGAGCCGAAAACCTTTCAAAATGAAAGATGTCAAAACGGAAGAATCCAAACAGACAAAAGCGAAAATTACCCATAAAAAAGGGAACTTCACAATTCGCAAGAAGCAAAATCATTAGAATCGAGGAGACATTTTAGTGAAAAAATATCAAAGTTATTTAATTGATCTCGATGGCACGACTTATTATGGAAAAAATCGCATCACCAGTGCTGAAATATTTATTCGACAATTGCTCCAACAAAATGTGCCTTTTCAATTTGTGACAAATAATGCGACACGTACACCTGAACAAATTGCGACAGTTTTGAATGAATCCTATGATTTACCTGTTTCTAGTGACCATGTTTATTCTTCAGCGCAAGCGATGATTGATTATTTACATCAATATCATGCAGGTCAAACTGTATATTGTATTGGCGAATCTTCACTGCAGAAATTAATCGAAGAGGCTGGTTTTGACATCGTCTCCGACGCATCAGCAAATGTCGTCGTGCAAGCACTGGATCGTCAGGTGAATTATGATCAATTAACGATTGCCATTCAAGCCATTTTATCAGGAGCGACATTTATTACAACGAATAAAGACCGTTTAATTCCCACTGAAGATGGGTTAAAACCTAGTTCAGGCGCAACGACCGCATTTATTGAATATGCGACGGGCGTTGAAGCGCTTGTCATGGGGAAACCCTTTGCCCCGATTATGGATGGTGCCATGAAACGATTAAATTTACCAAAAGAAGACGTTTTGTTGATTGGCGATAATTATCAAACAGATATTCAAGCAGGAATTAAGAGTGGTATGGATACGTTACTGGTTCTAACAGGTGTCACACAGCCTGAGGATATTGCGCTGTTTCCCACGCCACCGACTTATGTTGTGAAGGATTTATCAGAATGGATACATTAAAGAAGTGGCTGAAGGTATTCGGGTGTTTTATTGGATTGTTGGTAGGGCTTTTTTCTATTAGTATTACCTTGACCGCTTTGATATCCGTTCCTGTTTATGATTTATATAGCCGCCTTTTTAATTTAAGTGACAGTGTGGGACTCACCCATCCGCAATTGCAGGAATCTTATGCATCGATGATTCGTTATTTGTTTCATCCTTTCACCGAAGTATTGACGATTCCTTATTTCAGTAGCTCAACTCAAGGGATTCAACATTTTAAAGATGTAAAATTATTGATGCAAATCAATGCCTTAGTGAGTGTACTGGCTTGTTTTCTCTTGCCGTGGCTGATTCAGCAATTGAAACGATCACGCGAATATTTTCTGGTGCAATCAGGTTTTTATCTTTTATATGGGATGCCATTGATTTTGCTGCTGATGATTGTTGTGAGTTTTGATCGTATATTTATTTTATTTCATGAAATAGTTTTTACCAATGATTATTGGCTGTTCGATCCGATGTATGACCCCATTATTACGGTTTTACCCCAGTCTTTTTTCATGGTTTTATTTATCATTGTTATTTTAATTTATGAATTATTCGTTTTTATAGCTAGTCAAATGTATCAACGGATGAAATAAAAATCTCTCGCTCATTAAAGCGAGAGATTTTTATTAATGTTTACCTTGATATGATGTTTCTGGTTTAGGGTCTTGATTGATGGTATCTTTTGTCGGTTGGCTATGAGCGATACGACTTGCAGCGGCCGCTGCTAAAGCGCCGACGATATCATCGATGAAAGTATTACATTGTTCCGATTTTTCGTCATTTAGTTTCCCGATGATGCCGGGTTTTAGTTTATCGACATAACCAAAATTAGTTAAACCGATGGTTCCATATACATTGACAATTGATAAAACTAAAATTTCATCAATCCCATATAAACCTTCGTCACGCATTAATAAATCTGAGAGAACATCAGAAAATGCGCCAGTTTCAGCAGCAATATCGATTTCAATCCCTGTGATGACGGCATTTTGTACTTCTCTTTTTTTGAGAACTTTTTCAACATTTTCAATACAATATTCGATTGTTAAATCATCGACATAATCTTTTTGCAAATCATAAACAATGGATGCGATGTCTTCTATTTTTACGCCTCTTTGTCGTAATAATTCAGTCGCATGATCTCTTAAAATACTATCTTTAATTAAATTTTGTTGTGCTGTCATAATAACTCCTTTATTATACTTAAATTGTGCTATGGACAGGGGCAATATTTGCATTGGGATTAATGGAAAGCAGAGCGCCATTTACAGCTTGAGGTGCTTCACCAAATCCTGTAGCAATCAATTTAACCTTTCCAGGATAGTAACAACTATCACCAATTGCGAAAATACCGGGACGACTCGTTTCATAATGGAGGGGAGTCACTTGAAAGGCGCCACGCTCCATCGCTAAGTCCCAATTGCGCATCGAACCGAAATTTGAAATAAAGCCATAGCTGACGACCAATTCATCAATCGCGATATTTTGAGTAAAGGTGTCGCGATTTTTTTGAATGGTAATGCCTGTTACTTGACCATTGTCTCCATGAAGCGCTGTTGGTAAATACGGTGTCAATATTTCAATCGATGATTTTTCTAATTGACGTATTGATTGTTCATGTGCACGAAATTGGGGACGGCGATGGATTAAATACACTTTATCCGCAATCGTTTCTAAGGCGAGGGCCCAGTCAATGGCGGAATCCCCACCACCACAGACCATCACAGTTTTATGTAAAAAGTGTTGTAATGAAGGAATGACATAATGTAAACTTTGCCCTTCATATTGTGGGGCTTCGGGTAATTGTAGACGGCGGGGGCTAAAGGCACCATTTCCAGCGGCGATAATAATCGTCCGCGTCAGATGCACTTGTTTCTGCGTTGTTAATTGGTAATACCGCTGTCCATCTTCATCAAAACATTCCTCAATCGTTTGTGCTTCTTCACCAGTAATGATGGTTGGGCGATGCAATTCGGCTTGAATCAGTAAATTCTCGCTCAATTGGGCGCCGGTAATCCCGGGTTGTCCTGGAATATCATAAATGCGCTTTTCGGCAAATAAGTGTTTAGGCTGTCCGCCGATTTCTTCCAGACTTTCAATTAATTTGACTTTACTTTCTCGCAAACTGGCATAATATGTAGCGAAAAGACCGACAGGCCCACCACCGATAATTGTTATGTCATACATCTTTTCTTTGTTCGACATGGCAACTCCTTTTGATTATTTGAAAACGATAAAGTTAAAAAATACGGCTACGAGCATTCCGGTGAGTACACCAATAATGACTTCACTCGGTTTATGACCAAGATATTTTTTGACGATCATGCGTTCATACTCGCTTAAGTCAGTATCTAAAATAATCGGATTGATATCCGCATCTGTTTGATCATAATTGAATGCGATTTGTTTATTATGCGTTTGAACATAGTGCTTGACCAATTCATCTAAAACGATACCTTGTTCCCCGCTTTGGCGTCTGACACCCATTGAATCAAACATAACAATCACACCAAACACTGTAGCAATTGCAACATAAGGAGAACTGAATCCATAATTAAATATTAAAGATGAAATCAAGCTACTGACCGCTGCTGAATGCGAACTGGGCATCCCACCGGTCGAAGTAATGATGTTGATTTTTGCGCTCTTGCGATTGAAAAAATACGCAATCGGGAGTTTGATCACTTGCGTAAAGATGATCGCAGCGAGGGAAGTAAATAGAACTTGATTCATAAGATTCTCCTTTGTTACAAAATAATTTTACACATTATTAATAATAACAAAAAACCGTACATAATGATATTAAGTGTTTGTTAAAAGCTGAATAAATGATAGAATATATATAACATATTAGAAAGGAGTTAGAAATGACAGAATATAAACAGTTAGATCTGACAAAACAAGATGCAAAGGTCACATTACATACAAATAAGGGGGATATTTCTTTAGCGCTCTTTGAAGAAGAAGCTCCTTTAACGGTGAAAAACTTTATCGATCTAGCTAAGACAGGCTATTATGATGACGTTATTTTCCACCGTGTGATTAAGGATTTCATGATACAAGGAGGAGACCCAACAGGAACAGGAATGGGTGGCGAAAGTATCTATGGTGAATCTTTTGCGGATGAATTCTCACGTGAGCTATTCAATCTTTATGGTGCACTATCAATGGCGAATGCAGGTCCAAATACAAATGGCAGTCAATTCTTTATTGTGACAGCCAAAGAAGTACCTGCTCAAATGATGGGACAAATGGAACCAGCAGGCTATCCTGAGCCGATCATCGAAGCATACGGCGAAAATGGTGGAACGCCTTGGTTGGATCATCGCCACACAGTCTTTGGACATGTTGTCGATGGCATGGAAACAGTGGAAGCTATTCAAGAAGTAGCTGTTAATGCTAATGATAAACCAACCGAAGATGTCATCATCGAGTCAGTCACTGTTCACGACTAGTCTATTAGAGATTAAGAATGAGTGCAGAAAAACAATATCATATTGGCGATGTGATCGAAGGAACCGTTACCGGCATTCAACAATATGGTGTCTTTGTTCAACTTGATAATCATACTCAAGGTTTGATTCATATATCTGAATGCAAACATGGCTTTGTCACAGATATCAATCAATTTGTCGAAATAGGAGAGACCCTTCGCGTGATGGTTATTGATGTGGATGAATACACGCATAAAATTAGTTTATCATTACGGGCTTTAGAGCATTTGAATGTTCCGCCATATCCTGCGAAAATCAAACATCGTAGACGGAAACACCAACCTAAAATTGGCTTTAAAACCCTCGAAAAAGCCTTGCCAAATATGATTAAACAAGGACTAAGTGAAATCGAATATGATGAATATCATATACCAACTTAATAGGAGGATATCATGACAAAATTAGCATTTGATTATAAAAAAGCGTTTCCATTTTTCCAAGAGCATGAATTAGATTATTTAGCGCCTTATGTTGAATTAGCTGACCAACAATTAAGAAGCGGTGCTGGTGCAGGTAGCGACTTTACAGATTGGGTAACTTGGCCAAAAGATTATGATAAGGAAGAATATGACCGTATCAAAAAAGCAGCCGAAAAAATTCGCCGTGATTCCGATGTCTTAGTTGTGATTGGAATTGGTGGATCTTATTTAGGCGCTCGTGCAGCTATTGAATTCCTTAACGGCTCATTTTACAATCGTCATGCCGGCGAAAAAGGCAATCCTTTAGTCGTATTTGCTGGTAATAGTATTAGTTCTACCTATTTACATGAATTAATTGAAATGATCGGCGATCGTGACTTTTCTATTAATATGATTTCTAAATCAGGGACAACAACTGAACCAGCGATCGCATTTAGAGTCTTAAAAGAATTGCTCATTGAAAAATATGGTGAAGCAGAAGCGATCACACGTATTTATGCAACGACAGATAAAGAAAAAGGTGCCTTGAAATCCGAAGCGAATGAAATGGGTTATGAAACCTTTACGATTCCTGATGGCATTGGTGGCCGCTTCACGGTACTGACAGCTGTTGGATTATTACCAATTGCAGTAGCAGGTAATGACATTGATGCGTTAATGTCAGGTGCCCGTGATGCAATGGAGACATATAGTAATCCAAACTTATCAGAGAACGAAGCTTATCAATATGCAGCTCTACGTAATATTTTACATCGCAAAGGAAAAGACATCGAAATTCTCATTAATTATGAACCAGCGATGGCTTACTTCTCAGAATGGTGGAAACAATTATTCGGTGAATCTGAAGGTAAAGACCAAAAAGGTATTTACCCAGCAAGTGCAAACTTCTCAACAGATTTACACTCTATAGGACAAACGATCCAAGATGGTAAACGTAATATCTTTAATACTGTTATCAAAGTAGAGAATCCGCGTTACGATTTAGAAATCCCTTCATTAGAAGAAGATCTAGATGGATTGAAATATCTCGAAGGAAAAACAATCGATTATGTCAATACGCAAGCATACAATGGAACATTGTTAGCTCATACAGATGGAAATGTGCCGAATCTGTTAATCAATATTGACGCACTCGACGAAACATCTTTAGGAGAACTCATCTACTTCTTTGAAATTGCTGTAGCGATCTCAGGTTATCTCAATGGCGTTAATCCATTTGACCAACCAGGAGTAGAGGATTACAAACGAAATATGTTTGCTTTACTAGGTAAACCGGGATATGAAGAGTTATCTGAGGAATTAAATCGTCGTCTCGATTAATCGGATAGAAATTACATACTATAGTAGAAACAGCTCTCAATAAAATGGGAGCTGTTTTTTAAAATATTTGTTGACATTATCCTATACCGCATGCTATATTATTACTTGTTGTCAAACGGACGTCATGCCCTTGAAACATTTTTAAAAAATGCTTGACAAGTTCGACGCCGCCATGTTATATTAGATAACGTTGCGCAAGCGACCCACTAACTGTACTGAAAAAGAAAATAATAATTTTCAAAAAGTACTTGACCGAATGGTCAAAGGGTGGTAATATAATAAATGCTGAC
>JBHWOV010000124.1:0-8744 GCA_043424535.1 Aerococcaceae bacterium | reverse complement strand
TTATCATTTTTTGGGATGAAATTAAAATATTCTTATTAAAAATAGCATCTCGGATAAAGAAAAAATTATCTTTGTGCACAATTGATATACTTTAAATTTTTTATTATAATATGATTAATTATTTGTTTAAAATGCATAAATCATTAGCCAATTAACCTAAAAGGAGCAACATTATGACAACATTAGCCGAATTGCTCAATCTTCCTCGTTATAATGACATTCAATTCTTAACACAATATACTGGTGCCAATGATAAAAATATCAGCAGTATTGAAGTTTCGGAGACACCAGATATTGAACATTATATTCCTAATCGCACAGTATTATTAACTACAGGTATGATTTATCATGATGACCAATCACAGTTGAAATCATTAATTGATTCCCTAATTCGTTCAAAAACAATCGGACTTGGCATCAAAGTTAATCGGTTTTTAGGTCAGATAGATCAAGAAATTATAAATTATGCCGATGATAAAAAATTTCCTATTTTCAAAATTCCTGATAATTATAATTTAGGTAGTCTCCTTCATCAATGGATGGATATTGTCCGTCATGAAAAGCATGAAGAAATGGATTTCGCGTTAGACATTCAACGACTCTTTCAAAATTTAGTAGTTCAAGATGCGCCGATACAGCTATATATTAATGAATTCAGTCAAATGATTAAAAATCCTGTCATACTATTGGATTCATTTTATGAAGTCATCACTTATTCAAATCACTTCAAAAACCAACCTGAGAAATTAAATGATTTTATCAAACAAATCCGACTCCAAAGTGTGAATGCAACGGATGAAACCCATTCATATATTGTCAATGATTTTGATAAAAAACCTATTCAAATTGCGGTAAGAGAATTAAATATTTACAATTTTTTCAGTGAGTATTTAGTCATTTTACATCCAGAACAAATACCTCAACCATTAAATCATTTTGCTATGGATCAAGCAGCACTAGCATTGAACTTTGTCTTAATGAAAAATGATAAAGTGCACCAGCTTGAATTAAGCACAGAAGCCGAATATTTTAAGGATTGGATTCAAGAAAAAATCGATTTTTCACAAACCCATCAATATAAACATGGTTTTGTTTCATCTAATTATTATCAAGTCATTAAAATCACTGATTTATCATTGCTAAATAAGCAAAAAGAAAAAAGTATCTCACATAGAGAAAATCTCTGGTTGATTTCACTATGGTTAGAAAAATCTTTAGACAGCATATCATCTCAGGCTAAAGTGATTTATTCTCCTTCAAATTCAGAGACACTGATTCTATTGCAAGAGCCAATAAATGATTTACATGACAAATTAATGGACTTAGCAAAAACATTAAAGCAACGTACGGGAATTTCAATTGCTTACAATATTGGAGCGCCAGTGAATGCAGTCAATCTTATTGAAAAAAGCTTAACTCAGGCTCGCATTACACATGACGAACGGATAGAAAAATCTTTTACAGACTCCGTGCTTACATATGAAAATAAAGGTATTTTACATTTATTTACTACGATTGACCAACAACAAATTGATTTTTTTATACACAATGTTTTAGGTCCTTTCGCTGATTTAGCTGATGATTCATTAGCTGATTTACGCGAAACGATGTATGTTTATTTAAGTTCGCAATGTGAAATTGCACAGACTGCCTCTAAACTATATGTCCATCGAAATACAGTGAAATATCGTATTCAAAAATGTGAAGAAATTTTGGAACGCGATATCACTGATCCAGAATATTCATTAAATTTGAGGATGGCTCTAGAACTTCTCTTAAATCACAAAAAATAGTTTTCATACAATTATTAATAGATTATTCCAAGCAAAAAAGAGGCTTAAGCCTCTTTTTTTATAGAAACAGTGTCACAATAGGTATCGTAATGATTGAAAGTAATGATGTCATAAATACAATTTGACTGGCAAAATTTGTATCATTTTCTGCATTACCCGCAAACATTGCGACATAAGACGCTGAAGGCATGGAAATCATAATCACTGGTATGACTAATGTTAGATCACTGAATCCAACAGCTTTCAAAATCATTGTAATCAATAATGGAACAGCTAATAGTTTTAAGAAAGCAGCTAAATACAATACAGGGTTCTTAAATGCCGCTTGAATATCACTACGTGATAGCATCAATCCTACGACAATCATCGCTAATGGAGATGTTGCTGGGGATAAAGTATCGACAACATCTTGAATTAGTGTTGGTAATTGCCATTGTGTTAAGAAAAATAATAAACCAATCGCAATAGATATAATACCCGGGCTAAAAAAAATTTTTTTCCAATTGAAAGTTGATGTTGCTTTAGCATTTCTGCCAATCAAATAAACGCCTAGAGTCCAAGCTACTATTTCGAAAATAAATCCTGCTCCTAAGACAGCATAAAACAATGCCTCTTCTCCTAAGAGATTACTGACAATCGGGTAGCCCATAAAAGTTGTATTTGATAGAAGTAGTGCTGTATGAAAAATATCCTTTTGTCCCAGTGTCAAATTTAAACGACGCGAAACAAAGAAACCAACTAAAAACATGATCGTATAACAAAAAATCATAATACCAATAATGATTAATGATGTTTGTACACGTTCTTTATTCAATGGCAATTGCATCGCATTAAAAATTGTAGCTGGCATCGTAATATAAAGAACTAAATTGGTAATATCTTTTTGGCCTTTGGCTGAAATAAGATTGGTTCGCCCTGCTACAAAGCCAATCACAATAAGTAAAAATAAAATCAACACTTTTTGCAGTGTTAAAAAGAAATCTAATTGCATCTGTTTATCCTCCGCTTCATTTTATTGATAGTTGATTTAACCACTGGATTAATGTTTGATAAATTGGGATACCTAATTGTTCAATATGTGTGCGATCAAAATCATGCTCATTTGTTTCTAGAATATGAATTTCAGCATCTGCAATATTCTTTGCCATTAATTTTGACTGCCGGGAAGGAACATCTGGATCATTTTCACCTGCTGTGATAAAGGTTGATGGAAATTCACGTAATTCTTGCGGTGAAAGACTAAAATCTTTTGCCGTAGTATTTTCTGGTAATAAAATTTTATGCCATATACCATGCTGTCTAGCTGACAAATAAATAATATAGCGTTCATCAGAATCGCCTACTAAAATAGGTAACTGTTCCTCAAAAGATTGATAATAATCTGCAGATACTTTGCCATATTTTAAATAATGACGATTTGGTAAGCCAAAGGTCGCATCATTTAAATTATAATAACCATAAAATGAAATCAATCCATCAATTTTATCATGAAAATACTGTGTCATCAGGATAGCTAAATATGCCCCTGCAGATCTTCCCATCAAAAATGTAGGCAATGAGTCAAAATGTTCAATCGTCCGAAATCCTTCAGTAAAATACCATGATAATTGCTTTTTTATCGCCGTGATTATTTGATCTAGCTTAACCTCCGGTGCCAAAGGATAATCAAAACTAACAAGAACATAGCCTGCTTCTACAAATAAATTCAAATAATCATTTGGCAAATCATTTTTTTCGCCAAATATTAATCCGCCTCCGTGAAAATACAAAATCACACCTTTGATTGCTTTTTTTGGCATAAAAAAAGAAGCAGACAAAGTTAGTTCTTCGAACTTTAATGTTGATACATCCAATCTTTCCATGATTATCCCCCATCTAATAAAGTTAGTTTATCACAATCTTTCTAGTATTTGTTGATTGTGTTGTCGTTTTAGCGGTTCTGCACAACAGATATTTCAGTTTTAGTAATAATACCATTTAATTATTAATGTAAGCGGTTATAATGGAGTAAAAGGGGGATTTATATGATAAACAGTGTTATTAAGAAAAATAATTATCAAGATTCGATTAACTTGATGTTATTGACGACTGAATTGAATAGTCTCGACGATGTGAATCAAGCACAAGTAATGATGGCAACCGATTCTAACAAAGATTTGTTTAAAACTGCCGGTCTCTATACAGACGAATTAGATGCTGCAGGCGCTAATGACATGGCAATTGTTGTCGACTCTGATTCAGAGGAAACAATGGATAAAGTATTAGAAACTATTGATGCTTTTATCCAAAAATTAGCTAGCGGTGAAGATGGCGGCGAAGGTAAAGTCAAAGTAAGTAATTGGAAAGATGCACATGCTGCTCAACCAGATGCAAATTTAGCACTTTTCTCCATTCCTGGAACATATGCAGCCCCAGAAATTGAAAAAGCTTTAGACGCTGGTCTACACGTATTTTCTTTCTCTGATAATGTTTCATTGGAGGACGAAGTTCGTCTAAAAGAAAAAGCACATGAGAAAGGTCTTCTCTTAATGGGACCTGACTGTGGTACCGGAACGATTTCAGGCATTCCATTAGCCTTTACAAATGTCGTTAATCCTGGGAATATCGGAATTGTTGCAGCTTCAGGAACAGGTATTCAAGAAGCCGCAACGATTATTGATCAATTAGGTGGCGGTGTTGTCCATGCGATTGGTACGGGAGGCCGTGACCTAGCAGAAGAAGTTGGTGCTATCACAATGCTTGATGCACTGGCAGGTCTAGAAGAACATGATCCAACAGAAGTCATTCTTGTAATCTCTAAACCACCTGCTCCAGCTGTTCGTGATAAAGTCGTTTCAGCATTGCAAGCTTCATCTAAGAAAGTTGTTGCTATCTTCCTAGGTGAAAAACCAACCGAGCATCAAGGAAATGTAGCCTTAGCTTATACATTAGAAGAAGCGGCAAAAATTGCAGTTGATTTAGCGAATGGTGACGAAGTTAAATCTAATTATGCTGAATCAATTGATGTTAAAATGGATGACGCTTTAAAAGATAAAACAGTTAAAGGTTTATATTCTGGTGGTACCTTAGCTAATGAAGCGGCGACTTTAATTGCCGATGCATTACAATTGGATAGTGTTAAAGGTGAACATGGGTATATCTTAAACACCAATGGTTTCCAAGTGATGGACTTAGGCGATGACTTCTATACTCAAGGGAAACCACATCCAATGATTGACCCTGAAGTTCGTGTTCAAAAATTACAAGAAGTTCTAGAGGATCAATCTACTGGTGTCATTCTCTTAGATGTTGTCTTAGGCTATGGTTCACATCCAGACATGGCAGGTGCTTTAGCTCCGTCTATCAAGGAAGCTCTTGCAGCAGCCAAAGATAATGACCGTCCGCTATATGTCATCGCAAGTATTGTCGGTACAAAACAAGACCCTCAAGACTATGACCAAACACTAGCAACATTAGAAGATGCGGGAGTCATTGTTAAAGACAGCAATGCAGATGCTATCACTTATGCACTAGCTCTCATGGGACAACACATTGAATTCCCAGATAAATCATTTGTCGATTATACTGGAGAAAAATTAAAACTTGAAAAACCGTCTCAAGAAATAATGAATTTACTAAATACCTTACCAAAAGTCATTAATGTCGGTATTGAAAGTTTTACTGAACCTATTCGTACCTATGGTGGTGACGCAGTACAATACACTTGGCGTCCTCGTGCTGGCGGTAACCAAAAATTAATCAAAATTTTAAATGAATTAGATAAGCGCGAAGATGAAATTAATGCTGAGAATGAAAAGATTATTGATCGCTTTATTGAATCACAACCATTCTTAGTTGACAATCGCCCTGCCAAAGAAGTCATCCCTGAGCTGAATACAGACGAGAAAGTTGTTCTTCATGCTGGACCACCAATTAAATACGAAAACATGACGGGCCCAATGCAAGGTTCTGTGATTGGAGCGATGTTGTTCGAAGGATGGGCAACAGATGAAGCTGATGCGCGTCAACAATTAGAGAATGATGAAGTTACTTTCCTACCTTGTCATTCAGTTGGTGCTGTCGGCCCAATGGGTGGTATTACGACGAAAAACTTCCCAGTTTTTGTTGTTGAAAATCAAGTAGACGGTACAACTGGATTCTGTATTATGAATGAAGGAATCGGAGAAGTTCTACGCTTTGGTGCGAATAGCCCTGCTGTTATCGAGCGCTTAGAATGGCAACGTGATGTCTTAGGACCAGTATTAGGTAAAGCATTGCGTGAAATCGAAGGTGGTTTAAATCTCAATGTTATTATGGCTCGTGCTATTGGTATGGGTGACGAATTCCATCAACGAAATATCGCTGCTTCATTGGTATTCTTGAAAGAAATCACACCAACGATTTCAACGCTGGATATCGATGAGAAGGATAAACGTGACGTTATTCAATTCTTAGCAGATACAGATCAATTCTTCTTAAATATTGCAATGGCAGCTGGTAAAGCAATCGTTGACTATGTCCGTAAAGAAGAAACTGGAACCATTGTCACTACTATGGCACGTAATGGAGAGAATTTTGGTATTCGTATTGGTGCTACCGGTGATGAATGGTTTACAGCTCCTGTCAATACACCAAATGGACTATACTTTACTGGATATTCTGAAGAAGATGCGAATGCAGATATTGGGGACTCTGCCATCACTGAAACAATCGGTGTCGGTGGTATGGCGATGATTGCTGCTCCAGGTGTGACTCGTTTCATTGGTTTAAATGGCTTAAAAGATGCTCAAAATATTTCTGAAGAAATGGAGCAAATCGTCACAACGAATAATCCAACATGGCCTATTCCAAACTGGGACTTTAAAGGTGCCCCATTAGGCATTGATATTCGAAAAGTTGTCGAAACAGGCATCACACCAATCATCAATACTGGTATCGCTCATAAAGAAGCAGGCGTCGGTCAAGTCGGTGCCGGTACTGTTCGTGCACCATTAGGTTGTTTCGAAAAAGCATTGGTAGCTTATGCAAAATCTATTGGCATTGAGGTAGATGAAGACTAATCATATCGAATTACAAACAGAGATGATAATCAGCGCTTCCATCATGGAAGCGCTGAAATATCACTCACATAATTTTTGGACCATTCACTCTGTTTTTGATAGTGGTTTTAATATGCAATCGCACGATCAAATAATTTATTTTTCGTCATTTAATCAATCTCTTTCTGCTCATGGCATACTCATATCAAATGACGCATTTACTCAAATTAGAAATAATTTACGTATTGGCAATCGAGTTCAATATAAAGACGATTTCTTTCGTTTTTTTACCCAACCTTTGATTTTAGATTTAAAAACCAGTTATCCAATCACCATTGATTTATCACTGGACAATATTTTAATGACGACTGAAGATTTTAATTATTTACAGATTAAGCTAGCCAAGATTGATTTTCATAATCATTGCGATCCAACTCTTTATCAGAAAGTCAATCAAAGCCTTATGACAAAGGAGCGGAGTGACCATTGGATTCTTGATTTTATTGGTATGGGACACGGTCTCACACCAAGTGGAGATGATTTTATTCAAGGTATGCTCATTATAGCGATGTTGGGAGAGGATAGATCCTTTATTAAGACTGTTAAAGATTTAATCAGTCAATCCTCAACAACGGATATCGCTAATGCTTACTATGATTCTCTTTTTCAGAGACAAGTGAATCAACAATGGCACGACTTGTTCCAAGCCGTTATCGATAGAAATCAGCGGCAATTATCAATTGCATTAAAAAACATCCAATCATATGGTGATAGTTCAGGTTATGATATGCTGTTTGGTGTTTATTTTTATCTTAAACAAGTTTTTAATTAGGAGGATTTTATGTCAAAACGTATTGTTGTTGCCCTTGGAGGGAACGCTATTTTAACGGATGATCCGTCTGCTCAAGGACAGATCAAAGCATTACAAGAAACTGCAAAGCATCTCATTGACTTAATCAAACAAGGCAATGAAGTGATCATCTCTCATGGTAATGGTCCCCAAGTAGGAAATTTATTACTCCAACAAGAAGCGGCGGATTCCCCTGAAAATCCTGCATTGCCTCTCGATTCATGTGTCGCGATGACACAAGGTTCAATTGGTTATTGGATGCAAAATGCATTATATGATGCTTTCCAAGCTGAAGGGATTAATCGTCAAATCGCTACATTGTTGACGCAAGTTGTTGTTGACCCCAATGATGATGCATTTAGTCATTTAACGAAACCTGTCGGCCCTTTCCTATCCAAAGAAGAGGCAGACAAACGTTCTGAAGAAACAGGCGATACCTTTATAGAAGATGCAGGACGTGGTTATCGTAAAGTCGTCGCATCACCAAAACCTGTCAGCATTGTGGAAGCAGATGTCATTAAACAATTAGTTTCAAATGATGTGATCACCATCGCTGCTGGAGGTGGAGGTATTCCCGTCTTTCAAACAGAAAATGGCTTAGAAGGTGCAGAAGCGGTGATTGATAAAGACTTTGCCTCTGCAAAATTAGCAGAACTTGTTGAGGCAGATTTCTTATTAATTTTAACGGGTGTGGATAATGTTTATATCAACTTCAATCAACCGAATCAAGAAAAATTAGAAGAAGTGACGACTGATCAACTTCGCCAATGGATTGATGAAGACCAATTCGCTCCAGGTAGTATGCTACCTAAAGTCGAAGCGGCTATTTCTTTCGTCGATAATACGCCAAATGGACAAGCTGTCATTACTTCCCTAGAAAATGTAGCGGAATACTTCGCTGGCGGTTCAGCGACTGTTGTAAAATAAATAGTTCATATAAATTAAATAACAGGTATGCTCAATGAATAATGGCTCTATGTCAAATAATGTTGATGGAGCTTTTGACGACTGATATTTCAGTCGTCTTTTTTATGCGCTTTTCTGTAAGTTATACTTTCTGTCTGCTTCCTCTTCACTGAAATA
>JBHWOV010000123.1:0-6156 GCA_043424535.1 Aerococcaceae bacterium | reverse complement strand
CCATGTTCATCGAATTGTTGAAGCCGTACGTAGCCAATCGTTCAAAGACTTTATATACAGCTTGGAAGAAACGAAAAAATATGTCTTTCCAAAGAGAGTTCGAACGGCGTTTAACACACTATTTAAGTATCGCTTAGAGATAGAACACAGCTTAAAATATACCTTATCTAATGGGGTCGTTGAAGGGACTGTCAATAAGATTAAAATGATTAAACGATCAGGGTATGGCTATCGTAATTTTGGACATTTGCGGTGCCGCATTCTTATTTCAACACAATTCAAGAACATCAATCCAGAACCACCACGCCACTTATATTTTAGTGAAGAGGAAGCAGACAGAAAGTATAACTTACAGAAAAGTGCATAAAAAAGACGACTGATATTTCAGTCGTCAAAAGCTCCATCAACATTATTTGACATAGAGCCAAATGAAAGTCATTCATTTGGGGTTTCATCATAATACTATATTAATCCATAATAAATTGCTCATTAAATAATGGACTGACAGATTTATTTTCATGAATACGGATAATCGCTTCTGCAATTAATTTCGAAACAGAAACAATTTCTAAGCGGTCTCCTAATGCTGCTACTTTTTCATCTGGAATTTGAATAGAATCGGTTGCGATAACTTTTTCTAAAGGCGCATCATTCAAACGCTCAACAGCTGGTCCAGAGAAGAGTGCATGTGTACAACAAATATAAATTTCTTTTGCGCCACGTTCCTTCAGAGCATTAACTGCGACAGTAATTGTACCTGCGGTATCAATCATATCATCAATCAAGATGGCCTTTTTATCCGTCACATCACCAACAATATTCATCACTTCAGCGACATTATGTTTAGGACGACGTTTATCGATAATAGCAATCGGTGAATGTAAAAATTCAGCCAGTTTACGTGCACGCGTTACTCCACCATGATCTGGAGATACCACGACAACATCATCACCTGTTAATTTATTATCTAAGAAGAAGTTCGCCAAGAGCGGTGCACCTAATAAATGGTCCACTGGAATATTGAAGAAACCTTGAATTTGAGCTGCATGTAAATCTAATGCTACAACTCGATCAGCACCAGCCATTTCAAGCATATTCGCCACTAATTTAGCGGTAATTGGCTCACGGGGTTGCGCTTTACGATCTTGTCTAGCATAACCATAATAAGGCATGACCACATTGACTGTTTTAGCACTTGCTCGTCTCAATGCATCGATTGTGATCATCAATTCCATAAGATTATCATTCACGGGATGCGATGTCGATTGGACGATATACACATGGTCTCCACGAATACTTTCTTCGATATTTACTTTGATCTCGCCATCTGCAAAACGCGATAACTTAATTTCCCCGAGTTCAACACCAACCTCGTGGGCAATTTTCTCTGCTAATGGATGATTTGAGTTCAAAGAAAAAATCTTTAATTTATGGTCTTTATATGGTGTCTCTATCACTTTTCTGCCTCTTTCCATTTCTTTTGAAGTTTATCCCAATAATGTTCAATATTTGTCTGTTCTGATCGAGTGATGGCTAACTGTTCATCAGCTACATCTTCAACGATTGTTGACCCAGCTGCAATAAATGCGCGATCACCAACATTAATAGGTGCTACAATATTCGAATTGCTACCAATAAACGCATCATCGCCTATTGTTGAACGGAATTTATACTTCCCGTCAAAATTAACAAAAATAGCACCACATCCAACATTCACATTCTCACCAACATCAGCGTCACCAATATAAGCTAAATGTCCTGCTTTCGTTGATTTACCAAGCGTTGCATTTTTCACTTCTACAAAGTTTCCAATATGCACGCCTTCACCAATATCTGCTTTTGGTCTAAGATGCGCAAATGGCCCTATATCAGCATGTTCAGCAATTTTAGCATGCTCGATTACTGATTGAGTCACTCGAACATGATCCGCTAAAGTACTATCGACGATTTCAGAATTCGCCCCTATATGACAATGGCTTCCTATTTTGGTTTTCCCTTTTAAAGTAACACCTGATTCCAAAATGGTATCAGAACCGATTTCAACATCTGCTTCGATATAAGTTGTCTCTGGACTATAAAATGTTACTCCCTGACGCATATGCCAAGTATTGATGCGACGTGTCATAATGCGTGTAGCTTCAGCTAGAGCGACACGGTCATTAACTCCTAGACCTTCATCTGAATCTGCCATTGGATAAGCTTGAACGAGTTCGCCCGCTTCTTTTAATAATCCAATGACATCTGGAAGATAATATTCACCTTGGGCATTATCATTGCTGACTTTAGAAAGCATTTCAAATAACGCTTGATTATCAAAGACATATGTTCCTGTATTAATTTCTTGTACTTGACGTTCATTGTCAGTAGCATCTTTCTCTTCTACAATATGAGAAACAGATTCATCTTCTGCACGGATCACTCGCCCGTATCCTGTGGGATTGTCTACCATCGTTGATAAGATCGTTCCCTTAGCACCTGTTTCTTCATGGTGCGTAAATAAAGCACTTAATGTATCTGATGTTAATAAGGGTGTATCGCCACAAATAACAAGCGTATTTCCTTCGATACCTTCCAATTGTTCAGCAGCTTGTTGGACTGCATGTCCAGTTCCAAGCTGTTCTTCTTGTAATGCATACCGGCTTCGCTCTCCTAAAGCTTCTTTCACCATTTCTGCACCATGTCCTACAATCGTAACGATGTCATCAATATCACTCTGCTCAACCGCTCGCATCACATGATCAATCATCGGCAAACCATTAACTGGATGCATTACTTTATAGAGCTCCGATTTCATCCTCGTGCCCTTACCAGCAGCTAATATTACAGCCATCCGTTTCGTCATCATAACACTCCTTCATCCGTCTTTTATTTCGTTCAATAGTATTATAAACATTCATTACCCATTTGACTAGTGAACACTCAATCAATTTACCTGCGTCATCTCGCCAACATCCACTTCCAAGTCAAAATGTCCTTTTTCTGCATTATAACCTAAATTCACTGTAAATAACGCATCAACATGATAATCATAAGGATTACTTGACATATTTTCAACCATGACACAAACTCCTTCAGCCGTGCAATTAAACTCCTCAAGTAATGCAATCAAACCTGAAACTGTCCCGCCATTCCTTAGAAAATCATCAAGAATCAGAACACGTGATCCTCGTTTAAGGCTATCTGTTTCTAATTCCATTTTGTTAACGTTCTGGTGTGATCCTGATACATAACTGACCGAAATGGTTGAGCCCACAGTATCTTGAGCATTTCTTCGAGCAACAACATAAGGACGATTTAGAATACGCGCCACTTCCACCGCTAAACCAATTCCCTTTGCTTCGACTGTTAGGACCGCATCGATGTCGTGATCTTGATAAAATTCTGCGATAATACTCGCCGCTGTACCGATAATATAAGGATCTTGTAAAATATCCATAAATTGCAAATAATTGCCTGGCAAGATGCGTTTCTTTTCAACCATCTTTTCTTTAAATGTCATTGCAAATAATTGCCGTTGTGATTGACTTACCGATGGTCGATAAATAACACCACCCGCGGCTCCTGGTATTGTAACAATATCACCTAACTCTTGTATAGCAAGCATATTACGAATATGATTAATATCTTCGCTAATGGACGATTTTGCTGCATTTAAAGTCTCAGTAAAATAGCTCAATTTTATCAATTGATTTGGACGATGAGTTAAATAATAAGTCATAAACATTAATCGCTCATTGCGCTTTGGTTTGGCAACCTGTTCACTCATTTATTCACCTCTTTTTCATCACTTTTAGTATAACATAATTAACGTTAATTCTTGATGATAATTCAATGAATGTTCGTCTGACAAATGTTAAAATTTATCCTTTACCATATAATTCATCCATTTTTTCTTGTGTTTTATCCCATATTTCACTCTCTGGACTTTGATAAGCATAGGCTAGGAAATAAGCCATACGAACCACTTCCGAATAGGGAACAAAATGTTCTCCACCTTCATCCTCACAATAATATGTATTTTTCAGTGCCGATAGATCTTTATTTTTATGATAAAAATCTTGGACATAGTTAACATCAACCCATTGATCACCTTGAGCATGCCAAAATAACATCGGTCTTCTATCTATTCGCTCAGGATTCATTGATAAATTTAATTTCATAAAATCATCTGGCATATCCTCAATCGTATAGCCACTGTCTAAGAACATTTGTGTTGGATTGGGCGAACCTTCGAGACAAACGGCTGCACTAATTTCAGGGTAGGCAGCCATCAACATACAGACGGTCATTCCACCCATTGATTGTCCAGATACTGCAATAAAATCATTTTCAACTAATCCACTTGCCTGATAATGCTCTAATACTATTGGAAATTCAGCTATATTTTGGGGAATAACTTTTAATATATTCCGCTGATCTTGATGCTTTTCTTGCCCCGGTAAGCGTCGTTCACCATGGTATAAGGCATCTGCCATCACAACACGAAAGCCTAATTTGGCTATCTCTATTCCATATGCAATGGAATAATCTTTAGTATTCGTCCAGCCATGATAATGAATAGCCAATGGCAGTGGCTGGCCTTTATATTCTTCAGGTACTATTTCTAAGATAGGAATTGATTGAATCTCAAAATGTTTAAAAGATAACATATTTTCTCCTCCATTATAAAAAAGGGTGCGTTTGCACCCCTTAATTCTGTCAAATATCTAATTGCTTCCAATCTTCGCCATGTTCAGCTTCACGCCAATTAATTAACCCTTTTTCTACTGCTTGAATCATAATCCGTGCTGAGGAATCATTTGTCGCTAAAGGAATTTCATAAACATCACATAAGCGTAAGAGCGCAGAAATATCAGGTTCATGCGCTTGTGGTGTTAACGGATCCCGTAAGAAAATCACTAGATCCATCTCATTATTAGAAATAGCAGCGCCAATTTGTTGGTCGCCACCTAGAGGCCCTGATTTAAAGCGATGAACATCTAGGCCTGTGGCTTCAATTATACGTCCGCCAGTTGTTCCTGTAGCAAATAATTGATTCTCTTTTAATATTTCTTTGAATTCAGTCGCTAAAGCTACCATATCATCCTTTTTCTTATCGTGTGCGATTAACGCGATTCTCAACATTGTATCTCTCCTCTAACTCTAATAATTCTTGCTTCAAGTCTAGTCCTGAACTGAAGCCTCTCAGTGATCCATCTTTTCCAATCACACGGTGACAAGGTGTTATGACTAAATGCGGATTTCTCCCAATTGCATTCGCCACAGCACGAACAGCTTTCGGTCGATTAAGCCTTTCAGCGATTTGCCCATAATTCCAAGTACTACCATATGGGATCAAATGTAGTGCTTCCCATACTTCCTTTTGAAATGGTGTGCCTTGTACTATTAACGGCCAATCAAATTGTTTTCTGCCTCCGTTGAAATATTCCTCTAATTCAATAAAATAAAGGTCCAATTGATCTTCAATTTGAGTCATGCGAATACTATTGATGAATTTCTTACTCCCATCACTGGAAGCTAAGCCGACATATAAAATGCCAGTGTCATTCGCTACAATCAGCCAGTCACGGTCAATTAATCTTTCAATTTGATAATACATACACGAATTTATCTCACCGATATCTTAATGGTGTTTTTGAATATTCATCTAACAAAAAAGTCAGTGCAAATTTCTGTTCAATATCCAATTCATCTCGAAACCATGTATAATTTGTAGAATAATCTTCCAATTTTGAAGTGTTAACATGTGCGACAGGGGTTTCTTTGGAGCCAACTAAACGTTGCCAAATAATGAGCACACGAGCATATTGCACATTCGCAACTCCCATATTATAGCCCATCTTTACTAATTCCTCGCACAATTCACCCGTTGTAATCATCCTGCCACCACATTTCTAACCTTTTTTTGCGATTTCTTTACCTGGATAATAATCGTCTTCAGCCATATCTTCAAAAATTACATGCACAGCTTCAGGCGATGCAAATCCTTGTTCTTCCATTGCTTTGACAATTGTTGTTGCTAACTTTTCTTTCTGATCTTGCGTTCTGCCTGCTTTCGCTTGAATACGTACAAATGGCATGAAATCACTCCTTTTTAACTATTATAGCGATTTCAGCAATAAATGTCACAAATTGTTATTGAATTCTGTTAACATT